>JAGCPA010000091.1 GCA_017642445.1 Spirochaetia bacterium | reverse complement strand
GGAAGGCTTAAGTATATTCAGGGATGTCTTGAGGCTGAAAGTGCAGTAGGTTTTTCCCACAACCTCGGACTTATAAATGTAAACAGCCGGATAAAGATGCAATATGGGATAAGGTATGGATTAAGTATCAACTCCAAGATTGGAGAAGGTACTGCGATAACTATAAGGATACCGGATGAGCTATGCGATTATTGATGATTGATGATGAGCAGACAAGCTTCGAGATAGTCAAGGCGACTATAGACTGGAAATCTTTTGACATTGTGCCGGAATATGCCGGGAGTGCATCAGAGGCAATGGAAAAAATCAAGCAGGAGATGCCCGATATTGTCCTGACCGATATAATGATGCCCGGCATCGACGGCTTTGAGCTTATAGAGTGGATCAAGACCAACAGCTATAACTGCGAGATCATCATCCTTACAGCCTACGGAACCTTTGAATATGCCCGCAAAGCCCTGGACTTCGGGGTAATAGGATACCTGCTCAAGCCTATCAGGGAGGCTGAGCTCAAGGAGCTTCTGAACAAGGCGATTTATAACATAACTCATAATGCCAGACAGACGAGCCATTCGGATTCGGCCGGCTATTCGCTGCCTGTCAGGCTGGCCTGCGAATATATCGAGAAGAATTTCCAGGAGAATATAAATCTGAACAAAATCTCAAATTATGTCTCGCTTAGCAAGAATTATTTCTGCAATATATTCAAGAAGGAAGTAGGCATAACCATTTGGGATTATCTTATCAGAATAAGGATGGAGGAGGCCAAGAGAATGCTCCTGGAGACAGAACAGAAGACCTACGACATCTCGGAGAAAACCGGCTATGACGACCCTTCCTACTTCGGCCGGCTTTTCAAGAAATACACTGGCCTTACCCCTACCGAATACCGGGAGAACAACAGAAAGGAGAAATAAAAAGCCACCCTGCTTTTACACAGGATGGCAACAAACTTAGGAGAATTACATGAAGTTAATTCCCTGTTGATTTCTTTACCAGTTCCTTCAGCTCTTTGGACATGTTGCACCATGCTTCTTCCGAATAGTTCGGCCCTATGTCGAAGGGTGGTGTCTCCACGCACACATTGCCGTCAAAGCCCCGTTTTTCAAGCGCCCTGAAGAAGTCGCCCCATGGGAAGTTGCCTTTGCCGGGCAGCAGATGAGAGTCTCTGTCTCCGCCGTTGTCGGCCAGGTGGAAGGCGATAAGATGCTCCTCCAAAGCATAGTAGACTTTCATAACATCCTTGCCGTATGCCATAAGTGCGTGGCCTGTATCCAGACAGAACCCCAGGTTGGGATGCGCATTGTCATTGTACAACTTAAGAAGGTGCTCAATCCTGCTGCCAAGCCGGCCTCCTGTATAAGGGGTCATGTTCTCAAGGGCAATCTTAAAGCCGAACTGCTCGCCGAATTTTAAAAGCTCCTGTATAGTCTTGCCGGCCTGGCCGCAGATCCGGTCAAGCCCCTCCTTCTCAACATCGTAGCAGCTTATGCCGTTGCATTTTCTTCTGGATGTGGGGTGGACTATGCCGATTGTGGCACCGCAGGCTGCGCCCCTCTCTATCCAGTATTTCATCCTCTCCACCACCCGGGTCCTGTCGCACTCATACAGCGCCGCAATATCATCCAGCACCGGGTGGTCGTAGGGCAGGTGGAATGTCCCTATGGAGAGGCCTGCTTTCTTAAAGGCTTCTCCTATTTCAGCAAGCTCTGAAAGGGAACCGTTGAATATCCCTTTCTCGGCTGCCCCCTCAATTCCATAGAAT
>JAGCPA010000090.1 GCA_017642445.1 Spirochaetia bacterium | reverse complement strand
GGTTCTCCTCTTTTGCTAATACGACAATGGAATCGTATATTCCTTGGTCGAGATTTCTTATCTGTAATGCTCGCATACTTTTCTCCTATGCATGCATTTTACATCACTTTGCATGCATAGTCAAGTATACTCAGTAATTCTCGGCGTTGACCTCGAAATAGGCCTGCGGGTGGGCGCATACGGGGCAGAGCTCAGGAGCCTTGGTGCCAACCACTATGTGACTGCAGTTCCGGCATTTCCATACCTTTACCTCGCTCTTCTCGAACACCTTTGCAGTCTCCACATTCTCAAGCAGCTTGCGGTAGCGCTCCTCGTGGTGCTTCTCGATAGCTCCAACTGCCCGGAACTTGTCGGCCAGCTCCTTAAAGCCCTCGGCCTCGGCTGTCTTTGCAAAGCCTTCGTACATATCGGTCCATTCGTAGTTCTCGCCGTCGGCAGCAGCCTTGAGGTTTGCGGCAGTGTCGCCTATTCCCTCCAGCTCCTTGAACCACATCTTGGCATGTTCTTTCTCGTTGTCTGCAGTCTCCAGGAAGATGGCAGAGATCTGCTCAAAGCCATCCTTCTTAGCCCGTGATGCGAAGTAGGTGTACTTGTTCCGAGCCTGGGACTCACCTGCAAATGCGGCCAGCAGGTTCTTCTCTGTCTGTGTCCCTTTGTATTTGTTTGCCATAGTTTCCTCCTATATGGTTACCGGTCTTCCCGGAAGTAGTTCAGACCCAGATGGGCTGGCGGCTGGTTCTCCCGCTTGTTCTTGATGCTGGTGATGATGAGCACCAGGATTGTCACCACATACGGCGCCATAGTTATGAGCTCCTTTGCAGCAGAGCTTAAGCCAGGGATAAGGATACAGCAGATATAGAGACCGCCGAAGAGGAATGAGCAGAAGATGCCCAGCACAGGTTTCCACAGGGCAAAGATTACGATAGCTATAGCCAGCCAGCCCCGGTCGCCGAAGCCGTTGTTGGTCCAGGTGCCGCCGGTGTAGTCCATAACCCAGTAGAGGCCGCCCAGTCCGGCTATAATTCCTCCGATGATGGTGGAGAGGTACTGGTATTTTGTCACATTTATTCCGGCGGCGTCGGCAGTGGCAGGGTTCTCTCCCACAGCCCTCAAGTTAAGGCCGGCGCGGGTTCTGTTTAAGTAAATGCTTATGACTACAGCGATAATCACAGCAAGGTAGGCCAGGAAACCGAAGTCGAGCCCCGGAATCGGGGTAGCCTTGTACCATCTTCCGATGGTAAGGAGCGAGATGGAGCCGCTGTCGCCGAAGAAGCTTAATAGTGATGCGCCGAAGAAGTTTCCGATACCAATACCGAATGTGGTCAATGTAAGTCCTGTCACATTCTGGTTTGCCCGGAGCGTTACAGTAAGGAAGCTGAAGATAAGCGCCATAAGGCCTGATCCGATGATGGTGGCCAGAAGCGGTATGATGATGCAGAGGGCAGGGTTAGGGTTGGCACAGAAGTGCTCGTAGAGGTATCCCCCTATAATGCCGGAGATTCCGCCCACATACATAATTCCCGGGATTCCCAG
>JAGCPA010000002.1 GCA_017642445.1 Spirochaetia bacterium | reverse complement strand
GGCCCGTACAATTTCGGTGTCAAAGCTGGCTTTGAATGCAGACTCTGTTGTATGGGATATCGGGGCTGGGACAGGATCTGTCTCGGTGGAATGTGCCCTTGCAGCGTATAAGGGGCAGGTGTTTGCAATAGAGAAAGAGCCTGATGCAGTCGGGCTTATAAACCAGAATAAATTGAAATTCAGGGCAGATAATATCTCCATTGTTTCAGGAACTGCCCCAGAGGTACTTAATGATCTTCCTGCTCCTACAAACGCATTCATCGGTGGTACCGGTGGCAACCTGCGCAGCATATTGAATATTCTGCTTGATAAAAATCCATGTGTAAGGATTGTCATGAACACTGTGACTCTGGAATCTCAGGCTGAGGCCTTTGCATGTGCAAAAGAGTTCGGCTTTGATATTTTCGAGGCAGTCTCGGTCAATATATCGCGCACTAAGAAGGCTGGCTCTTATAATCTTATGACTGCCCAGAATCCTGTCACTGTGCTTGTGATGCAGAAGAGGAGGCTTGATGGCTGAGCTTCTAATTTATCAGACATGTTCAATAATAATCGGATTCATCATCGACTTCTTTGTGGGCGATCCCCATGCTGTACCTCATCCTGTGGTGGCAATCGGTAAGCTGATCTCTTTTCTGGATAAAAAACTGCGCCTTGGCAATGGCGATAAAAGAGATATTCTGCGGGGTATATGGACAGTCCTTATTGTGATTGCTGTTTCAACCGCTGTTCCTGCTTTCATCCTTTTTATAATGTGGAAGATACATCCGGCCGTATATCTGATTGTCAGCAGCATAATGTGCGCCCAGATTCTTGCAGCCCGGGAGCTGGTGCGGGAGTGCAATGCAGTTGAGAAAGCCCTTGAGAAGGGCGATACCGAGGCTGCCAGAAAAGCGGTCTCCTATGTGGTGGGGCGGGATACCGATGCCCTGGACAAAGAAGGAATCTGCCGTGCGGCTGTGGAGACAATTGCCGAAAATGGCTCCGACGGTGTTATTGCTCCCCTTTTCTGGATGTTTTTATTCGGTGCTCCCGGCGGTTTCTTCTACAAGGCAGTCAACACAATGGATTCCATGCTGGGATATAGGAATGACAAGTATCTCTATTTCGGCCGTGCCGCAGCAAAAACCGATGATATACTGAACTTTATACCATCGAGGATCAGCGCATTTTTAATGATTGCATCCTGCCCACTCTGTCATCTTGATGGAAAGAATGCACTTAAGATATTCAGGCGCGACCGTTTTAAGCACACAAGTCCAAATGCAGCCCAGACCGAATCTGTATTTGCAGGGGCACTGGATGTCCGGCTGAATGGGCCTGCTGTTTACGGAGGAATCCTTCATGATAAAGAATATCTCGGCGACGATGTCAGACCTATAGAAAGTACCGATATCAAGCGGGCAGGCCAGCTTATGTATGCTGCTTCGACCCTGATGCTTATTGCCGGAATTCTGCTTAGGACAGGAGTGATACTGATATGCTTTTAAACGGAAAAAATCCCCATGGCGGTGACATCTATACACATAAAGGGCTGCTTGATTTCTCTGCAAACATCAATCCATTCGGCATTCCTGAGCCGGTAAGAAAGGCAGCGGCGGATTCATTGTACAATTGTACATCTTACCCGGATCCATACTGCAGGGAGCTCCGTAAAAAGCTGTCGGAGCATGAGGGTGTGCTGGAAGATTGGATACTCTGTGGCAACGGTGCGGCCGAGCTTATTTATTCATTTGCATACTCCCTGCCCAAGGAAAAGCCTGCACTGCTTGTCTCTCCGACATTCAGCGAGTACCAGTCGGCGCTGTCGGCCGCCGGAATTGCAGCCGAACATTTCATGCTTGATGAGAAGAATGGATTTGTCCTTGATGACACCATTATTAAGGTTGATTTCTCCCGGTACAGCGCTCTGTTCATCTGCACACCGAATAACCCGACAGGAATAACAGTAAGGCCTGAGCTGCTTGCAAAACTTGCCCAGACTGGCATCAGGCTGTTCTGCGATATGTGCTTTATTGATCTTACAGCCACACCTAAGCGGTACGATATATCCAGCATGCTGAGAAAAAATCCGAATCTTGTTATTCTCAAGGCCTTTACCAAGAGCTTTGCCATTCCAGGCCTAAGGCTTGGTTATGTGCTCTGCTCCGACAGCGCTTTTATGTCAGCTATGTCAGAGAAGGCACCCTGCTGGAATGTCTCTATCCCTGCCCAGAAAGCAGGATGCGCTGCTCTGGATTGCGGAGAATGGCTTTCAGATGCAGTTAAAAGTATAAGCAAAGAGCGTGAGCGGATGGCATCTGCATTGAACTCTATGGGTATAAAAGTGTATCCGGGCGAGGCTAACTTCCTCCTTCTGTATTCTGATGTGAATCTGTACGCCAGACTGCTTGAGAAAGGGATTCTTCTCCGTGACTGCTCGAATTATAAGGGCTTGCGGAAAGGCTTTATCCGCATTGCAATCCGAAGTCAGAAAGAGAATGACCAGCTTTTATCAGCCATGCGGGAGGTTCTGAAATGAACAGAGCAAGACCGATCATGATCCAGGGGACTATGTCCAACGCAGGCAAAAGCCTTATCTGCGCCGCACTATGCCGTATCTTCAGGCAGGATGGCTACCGTGTCGCTCCATTCAAATCCCAGAATATGGCGCTTAACTCCTTTATTACAGAGGAGGGGCTTGAGATGGGGAGGGCACAGGTGGTTCAGGCTGAGGCTGCCGGGATAAAGCCCTCTGTCCTTATGAATCCGGTTCTCCTTAAACCTACTACAGATGTGGGATCCCAGGTGATTGTGAACGGCGAAGTGCGTGCCAATATGAGCGCTGCCGATTATTTCAAATACAAGAAGCAGCTGATTCCAGAGATTATGAGCGCTTATGAAAGGCTGGCCTCAGAAAACGATATTATCGTGATTGAGGGGGCAGGCAGTCCTGCAGAGATCAATCTTAAAGAGGATGACATAGTGAACATGGGGCTTGCCAAGATGGTTAAGTCTCCAGTCCTCCTTGTGGGAGATATAGAACGTGGCGGAGTATTTGCCCAGCTCTATGGGACACTGGCACTGCTTGAGCCGGAAGAGAGGGCAATGGTCAAAGCCACTCTGATCAATAAGTTCCGTGGCGATGTCTCTATCCTTAAACCAGGGCTTGATATGCTTTATAAGCTGGTCAAGGTTCCATGTGCCGGGGTAGTCCCTTATCTTCATGTGGATATTGATGATGAGGATAGCCTGAGCGAGCGGCTTTCCAACAGTGGACGGAAAGAGATTGATATTGCAGTTGTCCTTCTTCCGCGCATATCTAACTTTACCGATTTCTCTCCTTTCGGGCGTTTTTCAGGCGTATCGCTCCGTTATGTGAAGACTCTGGCTGAGCTCGGAAACCCCGATATGATTATCATCCCGGGGACAAAATCCACAGTTTCGGACCTTAAATGGATGCGTCAGAATGGGCTTGAGGCAGAAATACTTAAGGCTGCATCCCGCGGGACTCCTATCTTCGGCATCTGCGGTGGACTGCAGATGCTTGGGAAGTCGATCTCTGACCCATTTGGAACAGAGGGTGGAGGAGAGATTTCCGGAATGGGACTTCTGGATATCGAGACAGTATTTGTACAAGAGAAGACCCGGACACAGGTAGAAGGCTCATTCTCAGGTATTGCAGGAATGTTTGCAGCCCTTGATGGAATGAGGTACCGCGGATACGAGATCCACATGGGACAGAGCAATATTCATAGTGCTGTGCTGCAGAAAGAAAATGTTTACGGCAGCTATATCCACGGCCTGTTTGATGGAGCCGGTATTGCAAAGATCATTGTGGAGGCACTGTATAAAAAACGCAATCTTACATTTGATGAGAATGCTGTGTTCGACCCTCAGGCTTACCGCGAAGAGCAGTATGACAGGCTTGCGGAATCAGTAAGAGGCGCTCTGGATATGAAGCTGATTTATTCTATCGTCTCCACAGGTGGTGTGTGAAAAGAATCATCACAGGATAGATCTCAAGACGGCCGGTGAGCATGTTGAAGCTCAGGAGCCACTTCACATAATCGGCAAAGAAGGAATAGTTTCCGGCAGGGCCAATCATTGAGAATCCAGGTCCTACGTTTCCTATAGTGGATGCAGAGCAGGAGAAGCAGGTGAGAAGGTCGTAGCCGCCAGTTGCTGTGACCAGTGAAGTTATTATTGTGAGGATTATATACAGGGCAACGAATCCTGCGATACTCAGCACAGTATTCTTGCGCACTATCATATCGCTGTCCTTGATCATATAGATACCGCGCGGACGGAGCATCCTCTTCATCTCTATGACACTCTGCTTGACAATTATCAGCATACGGATCACTTTCATGCCGCCTGCGGTGGATCCGGCACATCCGCCCGAGAACATAAGAAGGAAGATCACCATCTGCGACAGCATAGGCCAGTTCATATAGTCGCAGTTTGCAAAGCCGGTGGTGCTCAATGTGGCCGCAACCTCGAAGCTTCCGAAACGGAGTGCCTCTCCAAGGGAGTCAACACGGTTTCCCAGAAGGTCAAAGACTACAATAGCAGTGCAGATCAGGAATATTCCTGTGTAGACCTTAAGCTCGGTGTTCTGTCTTATTACAGACACTTTGCCAAATATCAGGCTGAAGTAGAGGGCAAAGTTTATGCCGCTCAGGAACATGAATGCTGTGACTATGGCATCGACATATACAGAGTTGAAGGATGCCACGCTTGCATTGCGGGTGGAGAAGCCTCCGGTGGCAATGGTGGACATCGAGTGTGACAGGGCATCATACAGTGAAAGTCCAGCTGCGCTTAAAAGGACAGTCTCTATAAGTGTCAGGCCGAAGTAGATGCACCACAGGATCTTGGCAGTCTGGGCAATCTTAGGCATTATCTTCTGCATGGTGGGGCCGGTGGTCTCAGTCTTCACCATCTTCATTCCACCTATACCCATAAGAGGGAATATAGCAACCATGAAGACAACGATTCCCATACCGCCCATGTAGTGGGTCATGGCGCGCCAGAAGAGCATGCATTTAGGCAGCGCCTCTATATCCACAAGGATAGTTGCGCCGCAGCCGGTGAATCCCGACATAGTTTCGAAGAATGCATCGGTGTATGCAGGAATAACTCCGGAGATAAAGTATGGCATGGAACCGGATACTGCGGCTACAAGCCACAGTACGGCTACTGTTATGAAACCATCTTTTATCGAGAGGTTCTGCTGCTTGCGCTTGCGGCTTAGAAGGAGCAGTATCCCGGCCAGGATCAGGCTGACTGTCTGAGGCATGACAAAGAATGGAATCATATCGGTCTCGCCGAACCAGATTGCCCAGCCTATGGAGGGGATTTCTGCCATGGAGATTATTATGAGCACCATGGCTATGACCTTTAAGATAAGCTTCGAATTCATTTACTTGAAAATAGTCTGCACCCTGTCGATGTTGTCCTTCTTCACCAGCAGGATGATGTTGTCTCCTTTCTTGAACTCGTAGTTACCGTTCGGCAGGATGTCCTTGTCATCGCTTCTTACCGAGAGGATAAGGGTCTGCGGCGGGAACTTGATCTCCTTGACCAGAAGACCGGCCGCCATGCTGGTCTCTGGAATCTGCAGCTGGATAACCTCTATGTCGCTCTCAGGAATAGAGTAGGAGTTCTTAAGGCCTCTGCGGCGCATAAAGCGGAGGATTCCCTGCAGTGTACTGTAGTTAAGGCTGATAGGAACATCGATGCCCAGGTTTGTGGCTACGTTCAGATAGCTGGTCTTCTTTACCAGGGCCAGAGCCTTCTTCACGCCCAATGACTTGGCATAGACAGCCGATACAATGTTAAGCTCCTGATTCTCGGTGGCTGCCATTATAAGGTCGCCGTCGGTAAGGCCTTCATCCTCAAGTACGTTGTCGTCCGAGATATCCTCGTTCAATATAAGGGCTTCGGGGAACCGGGCCGCAAGCTCCTTGCACCGCTTGTAATCACGGTCTATTATGGCGATATTCTTCTTTCCCAGCGGCTTCTGGAATATGTTCCAGAAAGACTTCTTCTGCCTGCTTATCTCTCCCTTGTCGTAGAAATGCTGGCATACATAGGCAGAGATATCGTTTCCACCTACAATTATCATCTTGTTGAGGTCGATCCTTTCCTTTCCAGCCTGGGCCAGAACCTTGGAAAGAGCCTCTTCAGTGCCCATCAGGTAGAGGAGATCTCCCTCCTCAATCTTGGTGTCGCCTTTAGGAATAGTATACTGACCATCCTGGTAGATCAGGGCAACCAGTACCCGAGCCTCCAGCACAGTATGGAGGTCTTTGACCAGTCTTCCTGCGAAAACACTCTCCTCCGGAACCGGCACAGTACGTATCTGGAGGCTTGTGTTCTCGAACAGCATAAGGTCTCCGGTTGCACCGTGCTCTATCTTGGAGATAATCTCTTTTGCAGCCTCCAGCTCGGGGTTCACGATGTAGTCGATACCCAGGAAGGATTTCTCAAGAAGGGATGTGTGGGTGAATGTTATATTGTGTACGCTGGCAATCTTGTTCGGGGTGTTGAATTCCCTGTTCACCAGGCCACATGCAATCATGTTCCGCTCATCAGAACCTGTAAGGCTGATGAAATAATCGGCTTTTGAGACCCCGGCCTCCCGCAGGTTCTCAGGGTCAAGGCCATCCTTGTTGATGACCAGGCAGTCCAGCGAGTTTGATGCCAGATTGGCTTTCTCCATGTCCTGCTCGAACATGATCACGTTCATGTTCTCTGCTATCAGTGTCTTTGCAAGACGGGTTCCTACTCGGTCTGCACCTACAATAACTACTGTCATAATACTTTATTTTATATTATGCATGGCAGGGTGTCAATGTTGCAGGTGTTTCACAAAAATATTGACAACTCACTATAAATAATAAAAAATATTAATTAGCAGAAGGTACAGGGATGAATATCAGCGAAGAACTTAAAAAACGGATCCGCAACCCAGAGGTGCTTGGAAAGGTTTGCACTGCGAAAGAGGCCGCCAGTTTTATAAAACCCGATATGACACTGGGTGTCAGCGGCTTTGGAAAATCGGGATACACAAAAGTTGTTGCAAAGGAGCTTGCCGCCAGGGCAGAAGCTGGTGAGAAACTCAATCTTACTGTCTATTCAGGAGCCTCTGTGGGGGATGAATTTGACGGTGTGCTGACCCGTGCCGGAGCACTCTGCTGCCGTATGCCATATCAGAACAACAAGGATCTGCGCGATGCTATAAACGATGGAAAGGTTAAGTATGTGGATCTGCCCATAAGTGTCATGGCAAAATGGGTCCGCAGCAACTATCTGAATCATATAGATGTGGCACATGTTGAGCCGGCGGCAATAGATGAGAACGGGAATATAATTCCAACTCTGTCGGTGGGAGCTACCGAGACCTATGTGGCTTGTGCGGACAAAGTCATAGTCGAGCTGAATACACAGGTTCCCGCATGCGTGGAGGGAATACACGATATCTATATTCCAGATCCTGCGCCTTACACAAAGCCTATCAACATAATGAAGTCCGGCGACAGGATAGGAACGCCGTATATTCCCTGCAGCCCGTCGAAGATAGTGGCAGTTGTGGAGAGCGATGTCCTTGACTGC
>JAGCPA010000089.1 GCA_017642445.1 Spirochaetia bacterium | reverse complement strand
GAGGAGGTCGGGAAGACAGGCGCCGACTATATCACATTCCATGTGGAGTCCTGCTACCATATCCATCGGCTTATCTACCGGATCAAGGAGCTTGGCAAGAAGGCTGGAATAAGCATTGTGCCATCCACCCCGGTAAGCGCAATTGCAGAGGTTCTGGGCGACGTTGACCTGGTTTTGGTCATGACAGTGAACCCAGGTTTCGGAGGACAGAAGCTGATTCCAAGCTGCATCGATAAAATCTCACAGCTGGCTGCTATCAGGAAAGAGAAGGGTTATAACTTCCTTATCTCGGTGGATGGCGGAGTAGGTGGAGGCAATGCCCAGACCCTGGTGGATGCCGGTGCCGATGTGCTGGCCACAGGATCAGCTTTCTTCAAGGATCCAAGCTGGACAAAAAATATCAGAGCATAAAACCTATATGTTGATAATAAAAAAGGCATCCAATCGGATGCCTTTTTTGTTGCTTCAGCTGTGTCGGTTTAGAAAACTGCAACAACTTCGCCGTTAGGATATCTCTTGGCGATATAATCCTTGACTTTCTGTGTCTTGAGTGCCTCAACCAGAGCCTTGATTGCAGGCTTGTTCTCGTTTCCAGCCTTAACAGCGATAACGTTTACGTATGGAGAGGAGGAACCCTCTACAAACAGGCCGTCCTTAGCTGCAGAAAGTCCAGCTGGGATAGCATAGTTTCCGTTGATTACTGCGCCGTCAACATCTCCAAGAACTCTTGGCAGGGAAGCAGCCTCAATCTCGCGGAACTTGATTTTCTTAGGGTTCTTTGCAATGTCCAGAGGAGTTGCTGTGATTCCAGCGTCAGCCTTCAGTGTGATAACTCCAGCATCTGCAAGAAGAAGCAGAGCTCTTCCTTCGTTTGTCGGATCGTTTGGAATTGCGATTACAGCCTTGTTCTTGAGCTGGTCAAGCTTTGTGATCTTCTTTGAGTACAGTGCGAAAGGCTCCACATGGATTCCGCCGGCATTAACCAGATGATATCCCTTCTCTTTATTGAAGGAATCCAGATATGGGATGTGCTGGAAATAGTTTGCATCGATGTCTCCAGCCTCAACTGCGTCGTTTGGTGTCACATAGTCTGTGAACTCTACAACTTCAAGCTTTACACCCTTTGCTGCAAGGTCATCCTTGATAAGATTGAGAATCTCGGCATGTGGCTCTGGAGTAGCACCTACCTTGATTGTCTGCTGTGCATATACTGCTGTGGTAGCGAATACAAGCGCTGCGATTAAAAGAAATTTTTTCATTTAAAACCTCCTATTACCTACTTGATTGGTAGGTATATTATACTTTCAAAACAAAAATGTGTCAACAGCTGGATAAACTTTTTATCTTTTACTCAACATCTTGTTGGTAAGCCGGGTTCCTGCGAACTGTATTGCAGCCACCATTATGATGATGACAATTACCGCAGCAGTCATCACTCCGGTGCGGAACCGCTGGTAGCCGTAGCGGATAGCCAGGTCTCCCAGGCCGCCGCCGCCCAATGTTCCGGCCATTGCAGAGTAGCTTATGAGGTTGATGATAGTCAAGGTGATTCCCGATACAACAGAAGGCATTGCCTCTGGTACCAGGACCTTGTGGATAATCTGCCAGTTGGTGCTTCCCATAGCCCGGGCGGCCTGGACAATGCCTGGGTCGACCTCGTTAAGTGCTGTCTCGGTGATTCTTGCCACAAAAGGTGCAGCTGCTATTGAAAGCGGAATGATGGTAGCTGTTGTGCCTATCGCAGTTCCCAGCACCATACGGGTGAAGGGGAGGAGCACAATCATAAGAATTACGAACGGGAATGAGCGGAGCACATCTATGATACGGCTTAGAACCGAGTTGAATACAGGCTTTGGTGTTATGCCGTACTGGTTTGTGGTGTTCAGCAGAATTCCAAGAGGAAAGCCTATAAGGATTGCAAAGAGGGTGGAGAAGAATACCATAAGCAGTGTCTGGAGCGTGGAGACTCCCACAAGAATCAATATCTGTTCCATACTCTACTCCTGCTCCCTGCGCACATGGACGCTGTTTTCCTCAAGCCAGGTCACAACCTTGGAGACCTCCTCATCGCTTCCCATTATATCCACATTCATGTAGCCCACATCCTCTTCAGGGAGATGAGAGATTCCTGCCGCAAAGATATTGAACTCCACATCAAATTTCTTGGCTATCATGCTCAGAAGCGGCTTATCAGGGGCCTTTCCTGTGAAGTGGAGATGGAATTTTCCGGTCTGGTCCGACCACTTCACCATCTCTTTGTCATTGAGGACATTCTTTATGAAGTCACGGGTTGTCTTTGTCTTCGGGTTTGCAAAGATGTCCTTGACCAAACCCTGCTCCACAACCTTTCCATCCTCGATCACAGCCACAGATTCGCAGGCATCCCTGACAACCTCCATCTGGTGGGTTATCATAACCACAGTCAGGTTCATCTTCTTCTGGATCTCCCTTATCAGGGCCAGGATAGACTGGGTTGTATTTGGATCCAGTGCGCTGGTGGCCTCGTCGCAGTAGAGGATATCGGGCTGTGTCGCCAGTGCCCGCGCTATGGCCACACGCTGCTTCTGGCCGCCGGAGAGGGTGCTTATAGGGGCGTTGATCCTGTCCTCAAGCCCTACCAGCTTGAGCATCTCTACCACCCGCTCCTTTATCTGGGCCTTCGGCATGCCGCATATCTCGAGTGGATATGCCACATTCTTCCCTGCGTTGCGGGAAGAGAAAAGGTTGAAGTTCTGGAAAATCATACCTATCTTGCGGCGGCAGGCTATAAGCTCATCCTTAGGCAGGTTGTCCACCCGGCGGTCGCCATACCAGACTGCACCGGAATCGGGGGCCTCCAGCAGGCTCATGAGCCGCACCAGCGAGGATTTTCCGGCACCGCTCCGCCCGATGATTCCGAAGATAGTGTTCTCCGGGATATCAAGGGAGATGCCGTCCACCGCATGGATAGAGTCGTAATATTTCTTAAGATTCTCCAGCTTTATCCGCATGTATGCCTGTCAAAACTCACTTATACATAGGGAACTTGGCAGTGAATGCGTAAACCTCTTCGCGCAGTGCTGCCAGTGCCGCATCATCATCGATGTGGTCGCAGGCTTTCTTTATGAACCGTGCGATCTGAACCATCTCGGCCTCTTTCATGCCACGGGTGGTGACAGATGGGGTACCGATACGGATTCCGCTGGTAACCATAGGCTTCTGTTTATCGAATGGGATAGCATTCTTGTTGACGCTTATGCCGGCCTTGTCCAAAGCCTGCTCCACAGCCTTTCCTGTGAGGCCGAGGACAGATACATCAACAAGCATAAGGTGGTTGTCTGTGCCGCCTGATACCAGTGCAAAGCCCTGTGCCAGAAGCTCTTTTGCCAGTGCCTGTGCGTTTGCCACAATCTGCTTTGCATAAGCCTTGAACTCAGGCTTGAGGCATTCGCCGAATGCAACAGCCTTTCCAGCGATTATGTGCATGAGCGGTCCGCCCTGGATTCCAGGGAATATAGCCTTGTTGAGCTTGTAGGTGTCTGCAAACTCCTGGCTTGAGAGGATCATACCGCCGCGTGGGCCACGCAGTGTCTTATGGGTTGTGGTTGTTGTGACATGTGCATATGGGATTGGGCTTGGGTGGAGGCCAGCTGCAACAAGGCCTGCGATGTGAGCCATGTTCACCATAAGGATAGCTCCTACAGAGTCTGCGATCTCGCGGAATCTCTTGAAATCGATTACCCGTGGATATGCAGAGGCGCCTGCGATGATCAGCTTAGGCTTGCATTCGGTGGCAATCCGTGCAACCTCGTCATAGTCGATGAATCCATCCTCTTTAACGCCGTAAGGAACGATGTTGAAGTATGTTCCTGAGAAGTTTACAGGCGAGCCGTGGGAAAGGTGTCCGCCATGAGCCAGGTTCATGCCCATTACTGTGTCGCCCGGCTTAAGAAGGGCAAACTGTACTGCCATGTTGGCCTGTGCACCGGAGTGGGGCTGTACGTTGGCATATTCGCAGCCGAAAAGCTTTTTAGCCCGTTCGCGGGCCAGCTCCTCTGCAATATCTACACACTGACAGCCGCCATAGTAGCGCTTTCCAGGGTAGCCTTCGGCATACTTGTTGGTCATGATGCAGCCGTCAGCCTCAAGTACTGCGTTTGATACGTTGTTCTCTGAGGCGATAAGCTCGATATTGTGGTTCTGTCTGGCTTTCTCCTGCTCGATTGCAGCCCAGACTTCCGGGTCTGTATCTTTCAAATGGTCATCGAAAAATCCCATGATTTCCTCCCAGTTTTTGTTTTGTTCTATTTTATATGGAAACCCCTAAACAGTAAATAGAGATAGGGACAAAAAGTAATTAAGTTATTAAAAATAAGTAGAAAAAGTAATTTATTTTTAATAATCAATGTGGTATAGTTATGTCACCATGAAAAAGATGACAAGACAGGAGAAACACGCACAGTGCATGAGGGAGATCAAGGGAACCCTGATAGTGACTCTCCTCTGCTGTGCATGGCATATTATCACCGCGTTTGCCCTTAATGGAAAGGGTCTCTATTTCCTTGGAATGCCGGCCTGGTTCTCGGTATCGGTCTTTGGCACTATAGTTATTGCCCTGGTGGGTGTTCGCTACCTGCTCAAGCATGTGTTTGTGGACTTTGAGTATGACGACGAGGAGGAAGAGAAATGATTCTTGCTATCCTCATCACCTACCTGGCTCTGAACGCTGTCATCGGCATCTGGTACAATCGGAAGAAAAGCAGGGAGAGCACCCTTTCGGTGGAGAAGAAATACTATATAGGCGGCCGCTCTATGAACGGTCTTCTTCTGGCTATGACAACCATGGCCACATATACTTCGGTCAGCTCCTTTGTCTCTGGCCCTGGTGTGGCCGGCATGACAGTGGGCTATGCCCAGGTGTGGATCGCTGCGGTGCAGGTTCCTGTCACTTTCTTTATCCTTGGAGTGCTGGGCAACAAGATGGCTCTGGTCTCACGCCGCACTGGCGCTGTTACTGTGGCCGGCTACCTCAAGGCCCGGTACAAGAGCGATGTTCTAGTCATTGTAACCTCGCTCCTTATGGTGGCATTCTTCATTGCACAGATGATCTCACAGTTCACCGGCGGCGCCACTCTGATTCAGTCCATCACCGGGCTCAATTATAAGTATTCGCTGTTCATATTTGCTGCAGTAGTAATCATTTACACCGCTTTCGGCGGATTCTCCGCAGTGGCTATAACCGACGCTATCCAGGGTTTCATCATGTGCATCGGCACCTTCCTGTTCCTCTTCTTCGTGCTGCAGGCCGGGGGAGGGCTTTCTGGCATAGATGCGGGACTTCAGCAGAACCTGCCGGGAGTGTATGACAACCTGTTTGCAAAGTATAAGCCTGGTCTGCTGCTCTCATTCTGGATTCTGGTCGGCTTCGGCGTGCTGGGTCTGCCCCAGACAGCGGTGCGGGGCATGGGCTTCAAGAACACCAAGAGCCTCCACAGCGCTATGTGGATCGGCGCCATCACCTGTTCTTTCGTAGTGGTGGGTATGCATCTGGCAGGTGCTTGGGCAGGCGCTCTGGTGGACAAGGCAAACCTTCCTACATCAGACTATTTCATTCCATATATTGTCCAGCAGATCATGCCGACACCATTGGCTGGTCTTTTCCTGGCCGCCCCTATGGCTGCGGTGATGTCCACTGTGGACTCGCTCCTTATTCTGGCCTCTGCCGCTATAGTCAAGGACCTGTGGAGGACATACATGGTCAAGGATGACCCTGTAAAGATAGAAAAGTACAATAAGAGGGTAGCTTTTGTAAGCCCTCTGGTGACACTGCTCTTCGGAATCCTGGTCACTTTCCTGACACTGGATCCGCCCGACATCATCTTCTTCCTGAATATGTTTGCCTTCGGCGGTCTTGAATGCACTTTCTTCTGGCCTCTGGTCGGAGGACTCTTCTGGAAGAAGGGGACTAAACAGGCTGCTGTTGCCAGCTCTCTGGGGGCTGCATTCACCTACATCTTCTGCCATTACAATGTCAAGGTGGCAGGGATAAATGCAGTGGCATGGGGCCTTCTGGTAGGCGGGCTTCTCTACTTTATCGTAGGTCAGATCACTGGCAAGAAGGGGCTTGATCAGGATATCCTGGACAACTGCTTCTAAGAGATATCCTTATTCATCCTTTCAGATTATTTCTTGCTTCCTCATTGTTGCTAATGACCATGCCGACTTTCTCGCACCTGTTGAGCTCGGCACAGTCGCCGCAGGTCTGGTAGCCTTTTGCCATGGCGCACTTGCGGATAGGGCACATGGAGGCGCAGTAGGCGAACTTTATCCCATCGGTCCGGCACCCCATGCAGTTTATAGTCTCCGGTGTGATCTGGTCGGTATGGTTCATCTCGCACCATTTTCTGGCAGTCTCTTTCCTTAAGTTGTCATCATTGTTTATTGTGGCGATTCTGGCATCGCATTTCTCGCAATCCAGGCCACAGTATGCAATAAGTTTTCTCATGCTTTTCTTCTCAACCTGCGGCGTATGATCTGGAAGACGCACAGCACAGCCAGCATGCTTAAGCCGATTATATCAGTCATACCCTCTGGGATTACGCACAGAAGACCGCCTGCAGCAAACAGAAGCCGCTCAAAAATATTGCTGGTCAGACCGAAGCCGTAGCCCTCAAGTGCAACGCTTATTCCGAACATACCTATAAGGGCTGTGATCAGGATATAGATAAGCTGCAAGGCGTTTGCATCTATCATAAGCATCTGCGAGTTGAACACAAACATGTATGGGATGATGAAGGCACCTATGGCCAGCTTGGTGGCGTTAACCGCAGTCTTCATCGGTTTTGCTTTTGCTATGGCGGCACCGGCAATGGCAGCCAGGGCTACCGGAGGTGTTACGTCGGCGATAATTCCGAAGTAGAATGCGAACATGTGGGCTGCCAGAGGCAGAACGTTAAGCTGAATGATTGCACCAGCTGTGATGGTTGATGTAATAAGGTAGTTTGCAGTTGTCGGAGCGCCCATTCCTAAAATGATTGATGCGATCATTGTGAATACCAGGGTAAGGAAAAGCTGACCATGGGCCAGTGTGACAAGTCCTGCTCCCATTTTAAGCCCAAGTCCGGTAAGGGTGACAATTCCGATTATTATTCCAGCCATACCGCAGGCAATTGCCACAGAAATAATATTACGGGATGCAGCGCACATTACATCCACAATATCTTTTACGTTGAAGGTAGGGCGTCTTCCATTTGCCAGGTCGATCAGCGACACGGCAAAGCCGATGATTAGGCAGCTGACAATACCCATGAGTGCGGCAAACACAGCAGTCTTGCCGGCACAAAGGAAGTATATGATCACAAGAAGAGGCAGCATCATAAAGCCTTTGCTTAAGAAAAGAGGCATGAACTTTGGCAGCTGATCCTTCGGCAGACCTTTCAGGTTCAGCTTCTTGGCCTCCAGGTGTACAGTGATGAATATTCCTGTGAAGTAGAGGATCGCAGGAATAATTGCAGCCTTGACAATAGTGATATATGGCATTCCAAGGCTTTCGGCCATAAGGAATGCTGCGGCTCCCATGATAGGAGGCATAAGCTGTCCGCCTGTGGAGGCCGATGCTTCTACTGCTCCGGCAAATTCACCTTTGTAACCCAGCCGTTTCATCATAGGAATAGTGAAAGAACCGGAACCTACTGTATTTGATACAGAAGAGCCGGAGACTGTGCCCAGGAGGGCAGAGGAGAGCACCGCAACCTTGGCAGGTCCACCGCTGGCACCGCCAGCAATGGAGTTGCACACATCAATGAAGAACTGGCCTATGCCGGTCTTCTCAAGCAGGGCTCCGAACAGGATGAACAGGAATATGAAGGTGGAGCAGGCTCCGATAGGTGTGCCCATGATTCCCTCTGTATTGTAGAACAGGTGGCACACGACACGCTGCAGCGAATAGCCACGGTGGTGCATGAAGCCAGGCAGATATTTTCCCACAAAAGCGTAGAATACGAAACAGCCTGCGATGATCATGATAGGGAGACCTACAATACGGCGGCAGCTTTCGAACAGGATAATAATACCGACTATTCCGATTGCAACGTCAAGTGCAGTGTTGATTCCCGATCTGCGCACCAGGGTGTCGAAGTTGATGACAATGTACATCCAGCAGGCGGCTCCGATAAGGGCCAGAACAACATCATACCAAGGGAGGGTGTCTTTGCGCATTTTCTTTGATGCAGGGAACAGAAGGAATGCGAGAAGCTGAACAAAGGACAGGTGAGTTGCCCGCAGGATCTGGGCAGTTATATGACCCGAAAGGGTTGCATACAGCTGGAACATGACAAAGACAACAGAGATGACAACAGTAATATACTGCCGCCAGCAGGTATGTTCCCTGTAGGCCTGTTCCCGGTCCAGCTCCCTCATGAGCTGCTTTATCTCTTCTTCGTTTGTTGTAGGCAGAATGCTGTCAACTTTGTTATCCATATCGTCAGCCATGGTAATGTCTCCATATATAATCTGCGAGATTCACCCTCTTGAACTGCAGGGTTATACCGGTCTGTGCCGGGAAGAAATCGGTAAGGGGAATCTCAGTGTTTCCAATATTGATTGAATGGTTTGCAACTAGCCCCACAGCCATGTTCAGCCGTGGAAGCACTCTATGAAGGTTGCTTATGGTGTAGCAGTTATCTTCTGCAGAAAAGACTGCTCCTGCGGTCTCCTCAGGCTCAGGGATGCCGGCTCCATAGGATACAAACTGGGTCTGATAAAGCTCAAGCTCATTGTCCTTTGCATTCCTGTAAAAGTCGTGTACCCGTCCCTTGTTGACCGAATGTGTGTAAGAGATGATGAACCCGTTCCTGTACCCTGATGCAGAGTAGTAGCAGTTGGTGCTGTCCTCTCTGTCAGAGATCACAAGAACAGGTTTGGCGGGGATCAGCATAAGAACCCCCGCCAGAATAAGAAATGAAATAAAAAGCAGAGCTTTTTTCTTCATCAGATGTTATTTCATCAGTCCTAATTCCTTGAAGTACTTTACAGCACCTGGATGGAATGGAACAGAAACACCGGTGACTGCTTTCTCGGCAGAAACTTCCTTGCCCTTTGCATGTGCTGTAGCCAGCTCAGGAAGGTTGGAGAAGAGAGCCTTTGTCATCTCGTAAACTGTGTCGGTGTCAAGCTTTGCGTTTACAGCCAGAGTTGCCTTGATTGCAAGTGCTGATGTGTCCTTGTCAGTTCCTTTATAGGTTCCGCCAGGGATTGTGGTGAGTGTGTAGTAGTTATATTTAGCCATGATCTTCTCGGCCTCAGCTCCGGAAACAGGAACAAGCTGGAGTCCTGCTGTGAATGCAAGCTCCTGAAGTGCTGCGTTTGGAACTCCTGCTGTGATGAAGCAGCCATCGAGGGTTCCGTTCTGGATACCGTCTGAAGATTCCTTGAATGAAAGGTTGTTCTTCTTGATGTCGGCGAATGTGATTCCATAGCCCTCAAGAATCTGTTTTGCATTGAACTCTACGCCGGAACCTGCATCACCTACAGATATTCTCTTTCCACCCATAGCTGTTATGGACTGGATGCCGCTTGTCTTGGATACAGCGATCTGAACAACTTCTGGATAGAGAGTTCCGATAGTCTGGATGTTAGCCAGTTTCTCGCCTGCGAACAGGTCTGTTCCGTTGTATGCGTAGTCCATTACGTCGTTCTGTACAATTGCGAACTCAGCGTCGCCCTTGTTGATAAGCCGCAGGTTCTCTGCAGATGCACCGGTTGCCTGTGCAGTGACGTTCATGTTTGCTACTTTTGTGTTCCAGATGTTGGCAATAGCGCCACCGAATGGATAGTAGGTTCCGGATGTACCGCCTGTTGCCAGGATGTAATCCTTCTTCTCGTTTGACTTGCATCCTGCAAGACAGAGCAGAGCAAGTGTCAGAATAAGAGTCACAGTAATGATTCTTTTCATAAAATCCCCCATAAAAAAAATAAAAACAAAAAAATTTTACTATATATTGTTGGTTTTTTCAATTATTTTTTTTAACTTGACGGTAGAAAAAAGCTCATATTATACTGAAATTTAGAGGATGATTATGGCAGAAATCGATAGAAGCAAACTTACAAAACAGCAGCTGGAGAAGGCACTGGAGTGCAAGACAGCAGATGAACTGATTGCACTGGCAAAAGCAGAGGGCTATGAGATAACCAAAGAAGAGGCAGAAGCATATCTTGCCGAGATGGCTAATTTGGAAATGGACAGCAAGGATCTGGAAAAAGTTGCCGGCGGCTCACAGGGACCATGCTGGAGTAACTGTCCTTTCGCCAGACCTTTTTAAAAAGCAATAACTAATTTAAGTTGTAAGATGATTGAAAGAGGAGACTCACCATGAAGCAGTTTATCGAGGTTCATTATTATCTTAAGGATGGGAAGCGGGACGAATTCTACCGCGCAATTATGGAAAGCGGTGTTGCCGCAGCATCCAGGGCGGAGAAAGGAAACGAGAAATACGATTACTTCTACAGCCCTGACAACAAGAATGAACTTCTGCTCATTGAGCTGTGGGCATCCGAAGAGGTGCTTAAGCAGCATTGGGAAACAGAGCATTTCAAGGCTTTAGGTGATCTTAAGAAAAAATATGTGGTTGATACCGTGATCAGCCGGTACGGGGTTGAAAATGCCTGAAAAAAAGCGTTGGATAACACTTGGATGTATTGTCATCCTGCTCGCCGCAGTGGGTTCTACAGGATTCTATGTTGGAAAATCTAAGGAAGATTCATATTATAAGAATGAGAAAAACCTCAGTATTCTCCTGAACCGGAGCGATCTTGAGGGCTTGGGTAATATTGAGGGGAAGATCTATGTCACAGGGCATAAGAGCCCCGATTCGGATACTGTCGGCAGCTCCATCGCATATGCCGCATTGCTTAATAAGCTGGGCTACGATGCGGAGCCGGTTGTCCTGGGGCCTGTGAATAACGAGAGCGCCTATATCCTGGAGGTGGCCGGGCTTGAGCCGCCCAAGCTGCTGAAGGATGCTTCAGGCCTTAATATGGTTCTGGTGGATCACAGCGAGCACACCCAGTCGGCTGATGGCCTTAAGAATGCAAATATCATAAGCATCATTGATCATCACGGGGCTGGATCTGTCATGACAGCCAATCCGCTTATCTTCGATGCCCGTCCCCTGGGTTCTGCCGCCACAATAGTCTGGCTGCGGTATAGAAACTATGGCATAGAGCCTGACAGGCAGAGTGCGGTCATGATGCTGGGATCGATTCTGTCCGATACCAAGAACCTTAAGTCAGACACCACAACATTTGCAGACCGGGAGGCAGTGAAGGAGCTCAGCCGGCTGGGTGGCATTTCGGATCCCGGGGCTTTCTACCAAGGGATGTTCAGCGCACTCCTTTCTTATGAGGGGAAGGTGGACGAGGAGATCTTCCTTTCAGATTACAAGGAGTATTTCATCGGGGGCAGAAATGTTGCTGTAGGCAATGTGAATGCATTTGATGAGGAGACAGCGAAAGATCTGGCTTTGCGCATGCATGCAGTGATGCCTTTGATCAAGCCTGACAAAGGGATGGATATGTGTTTTTCCATGGTCAGTGTCCTGCATGATGATATTTCAGTGACCTATCTGGTGCCAGCTGGCGAAGAGGAAGAAAAAGTGCTTAAGGCTGCCTTTGGAGACAAGGCTCATTTTGACGGCAAATCCTTCATAATCAAACCTTATGCCTCCAGAAAGGCAGTCTTCATTCCAGCTATAACAAAGGTTCTTGAAGCTGATGATGGAGAAAAGCCTGCTCAGGCGGCAGCCTCAGTCAAGACCGGCAATAAGGTGTATTTTGCGGCACCGCTGTTCAACCAGAGCGAGAAGGACTACAACCTTAAGATAACAAATATTCTGGAAAGCTATGGCTACGGGGTTTTCCTGCCCCAGCGCGACGGTTATCTGGCCCCGGAAATACAGGGGATGACTCAGGAAGAGGCCATGAACAAGATCTTCCAGAAGGATTTGGAAGAGGTGCTGAAGGCAGATATTATATTTATAATGCTTGATGGCAGGGTACCTGATGAGGGAGCCTGCGTGGAGCTGGGCATCGGCTATGCCAACGGCAAGAGATGCTATGGCTTCAAGACCGATGCCAGGTCGGTGGAGTTCGGCCTGGACCTGAATCCTATGATAACAGGATGCTTTGAGAAGCTGTTCTACAATCTGGATGGCGACAAGCTTATCGAGGAATTGAAGCAGTATCTGTCTGAGAATACGTTGTGATTTTTCAGCTGTCGCCCTGGAGCGGAATGAACACTGCGTTGGCCAGGATGAATAGGTTCTCGAGTGTTGCGTTCTGCTTCATGCTCACAGAGTAGGTGAGGCCCGGCACAATATCCTGCCAGATGACGATTCCTGTAGTCTCGCCATCAGACTCGAACCAGCGGGCTGTTGCAGAGTTGTAGCCAACAGGCAGCTCCACCTCTTTGTCCCATTCAAAATAGAAGCCTGAAATATCCTCAAGCTCTGTTGATGTGCTGGGCTTTATCCGGGCGGTGCAGTCAGCTCCCTGCCAGATAAAATCCACCTGCGCCAGATTCCCTGCGATGATTGAATAGTAGATGTTCTCCGCATCCTTTGGGATTCCGAATGTTATTCCCAGCTTCTGCTGTATCTCCTCGAAAGAGGATTCCACAACCGGATTGGGCATCTCCACCTGTTTCTGTTTACAGCCGGTAAAGAGGAGCAGTGGTAACAATAATAGAAGGAAAAGCCGTCTCATATTTTAATTATACCATCTCAAAATGCATTAAGCAAATCTTTATCATATGTTTTCAGTGATGATGGTGATGATGCTCTGAATGAAAGGGCTCTATATGACATTCCTGGTCCTGGCAGATCTCGGGTTCGGTCTCCAGCACTGCGTGGCAGATGCTGTGCTCACATAGCTCCTCTCTGATCAGGTGCTTTATCCCCTGGATGTCAGCCACTTTTGTCACGATATGCATGGTGGCATAGTTGTTGTAGCCATCGATGCTCCATATATGGATATGATGAATATCCTCAACTCCTTCTATTTTTAATAAATGCTCTTTGAGTTCCCTGATATTGATGTCGCCGGGAGCTTTCTCCATGAACAGATCCAGCACCGCCTTTAGATTCTTGAGCGCATGAATTAAAATGAAGAGAGCCACTCCGATGCTCATGAGAGGATCTATCATCCTGATGTCAGTGAAATTCATGATGATTGCCCCGACAAGAACAACAATCCAGCCCAGTACATCCTCCAGCATATGAAGGTTTACTGCCTTCTGGTTGATGGATTCTCCCTCTCTGGTGACATAAGCTGCAATAAAGTTAAGCACCACCCCGATGATGGCAAAGATGATCATACCGCTGTAGTTTATTTCCACCGGATTGATAATCCTTCTTACTGATCCTATGATTACTAGCACAGAGCCTGCCAGCAGTATGGCCGTTGTGATGACACCGCCAAGCACAGAATAACGGATATAGCCGTAAGTATATTTCTCATCAGCCTTCTTCCTGCTTTTCTTCTCAAGAAAGTAGGAGATGCCGATGGAGAGAGCATCCCCCAGGTCATGGAGGGAGTCAGAAAGTATAGCTACTGAATTTACAAAAAGTCCACCGAAGAATTCAAAGATTGAGAACGACAGGTTCAATATAAATGCTATGAGTATATTTTTTTCAGTTTTCATATGTCATAAGCCACGGGGAATGTGAAGTAGGTGTCGGGGTAGGGTTCGTCGGCAAGCATGAAGTGCCACCATTCGCAGTCCAGAGGCTTGAACCCGTTTCTTATCATGCACTTCTGAAGGAACATCCTGTTGGCAAACTGCTCCTCGGTTATCCCGGTGTAATCGGGGTGGGAGATAGGCCCGAAGAAATCGAAGGGGCTGCCCATGTCCAGCTCCTTCCCGGTGCTCATGTCCAGCAGGGTCAGATCCACAGCGCTTCCACGGCTGTGGCTGGATTGAGTTGCTATATAGCCTTTCTCGAAAAGCTCCTGCTTCTGAAGGTCTGGGTAAAAGATCTGCTTCATCCTTATATCCTGGTCCTCCAGGCCCCACAGCATAAAATGCTTGACTGCAGTGGCAGGGCGGTAAGCATCGAACACTTTGAGCCGGTATCCAGACACCATCATCTCCTTGCTCACAGCCTTGAGTGCCCGGGCAGCCTCCCGGGTAAGGAATGCACAGGGCTCCTCGTAGCCGTCTATTCTGTCACCGATGAAGTTGTATGTGGAGTAATAGCGGATCTCCTGTATGATGTCTGGCACATAGTCAGATAGCAGGACAAATCCGGAAGCATCCTTTGTCACATCTTTCATACTGTTGATTTTATAGAAGAAACTTGCAATAATCAAGGGCAGAGAAGGGACAACGGAATGCAGAAAAGATTTGATATGAAAGGCCAAGAGACAATTCAGGAGATTCTGGATTTTAACCGTCAGACTCTTAAAGATTTTAAGCTTGATTCAAAAGAGAGACTGCGTGCAGAGCTGACATGCGAAGAAGTGCTGATGCGGCTGATCGAGCATGGTGATTTTTCCAAGAAAAAAAATATTTCCCTCAACATTATTAAATTTTTAGGCAATGTCAGCATAGATATGCGGGTTCCTGGAAATGATTTTGAATTTTTGCCCAAGCCTGATTTTGATGATATAGAGAACGATGATGAGACAGCAGAGGCCATACAGAGCATTATTTTACGATCCCTTGGCGACAAGATAAGCTTCCGGCATTCAGGTGATTATAATACTGTCCGGATCCAGGCTTTCCGCTCCCAGTATTTCAATCTGTATTTAATATTGACAGCAATGATCCTTGCAATTGTTACCGGGACTGTCATGAAATATCTGCTGCCGGAACAGTTCTGCAGCTTTGTCAATGAGAACATTTTCCAGTCTTTCAGCACAATATTCATGAACGGTCTTAAGCTGTGTGCAGTACCGGTTGTCTTCTTTTCTATTGTCACCTGCTTTACTCAGACAGACAGTTTGTCCGGAATAAAGAGGATTGTTTTCAAGCTGTTTGCTGTTTTTTCTGTTCTGATGGTCTTTGCTTCATTCTTAGGGTACTTGGTGGTTAAGCTGTTCAAAACAGGAGTCGGAATACATCTGACTGCCGCTTTGAGCTCCGATGCAGTTCAGGGCAATCTGCTGTCAATAAGGAATGTTCTTGTTGATGTGGTGCCGAACAATATCATCAGACCCTTTGCAGAAGGGAATATGATTCAGCTGATAGCTCTGGCAATTCTGATCGGAGTGGCATGTGGAGCCTGCAGGATAAAAATTGTCTCTTCAATCTTTGATGAAGTCAACAGGCTTTTTATGAAGATTATCGGATTCTTCATACATCTTCTTCCGCTGTTTGTCTTCTGTTCTGTTTCATCTATGCTGATTATGACAGGATCCAAGGTGCTGCTTTCTGTCCTGGGAATTTTCTATACTGCTATTATTGCCAATCTGCTGCTTTTCCTGCTTTATAGTCTTATTACTGTTTTCCTTGGGTTTAATCCTTTTATGGTGCTTAAAAAATCGATGCAGATGCTGTTGACCAGCTTTACAACCGCTTCAAGTATAGCCTCTATGCCGGATGCCATGCAGGCTGCTGAGAATCTGGGTGTATCCCCCAAAATGTATAAGTTCTCTATCCCGATAGGAATGACTATTTTTAAAAGCACTTTGTGCCTTTATATAGTGATTGTTGTCTGCTCAATAGCAAACATTTATGGTATTGCTATGCCGTTCCTGAAGATTATTTCGCTGGTACTGTCTACAGTTATTCTTGTAATAGCTATGCCTGGAATACCGGGGGTGGGTATTATCCTGCTGTCATCGCTGTTGACAATGGCAGGTTGCCCAATTGAGGCCCTGGGGCTTATAGTGGGAATCGATCCGATTATTGATATGCTTGGAACACCAGGTGGGGTATTCGGCGTTCTGATAGCAGTCCTGACTGTGGCAAAAAGCGAGAAGATGTTAAAAAAATAAATAGAAAAACACTACCAATGATGGTATCCATTGTTGGTTTTTGCCTGTTTTTATACTTTTTCTGAAAAATTTTATTTAAGATAACTCTTTATACTACAAGCAAATAGAAAAAAGTTTCAAAAAGCATAAAATTTCTTTTGTGTTACTATTGACAACTAAGTAACGTTGTAGTAATGTTGGTAATGTAAACGGAAACGTTGGTGAAACGTTACTGCAAAAAAGGAGATTGAGATGAGAAACTTCAGACAGACAATAAAGATGATGGCTATGGCACTGGTTATGGGAATTGCGTTCTGCTCATGCAACGCGGCAGGCGGTTCATATTCCTACGATACAACACCTTCCAAGGCAGCAGTTCCAGCAACTGCAGATCATGTTCAGGAGACAGAGGTCAAGGCTGTAAATACAGAAGTAAGAGCACAGGCAGTCCTCAGAGGTACACATCTCACATTCTACTATGACAACAAGGATCACAATACAGAGGGTACAGTATACGAAGTGAGCTCCAAGGGCTATGGCGTAAAGGGTGCACCATGGGCACGAACAGGCTTCATCACAGCAAGCTTCGACTCTTCCTGCCAGGAATGGAACCCTACCAGCATGATCTTCTTCTTCTCCGGCTGCACCAAGGCAGTCAGCATAGACTGCACAAACTTAAACACAGCATCTGTGATTGATATGAGCTGCATGTTCCAGAAGTGCCGCTCCCTCTCAAGCCTGGACCTGACAGGATTTGACACAACAAATGTAATCGAGATGTACCGGATGTTCAACGAGTGCGGAGTGCTCAACAGCATCACAGTGAACAGCGCATTCATCCAGAAGGCAAGCGAGACAGGCAGCTACGAGATGTACCGCCTGTGTCCAGCACAGATTATCAATGGCTGAAAGGCAGATATGCTGCTGCGACAGCCAGAATAAGAGCCGGGAGCATATTTGCTACCCGGATTTTTTTGTCATGGAGAAGATTCAAGCCCACACAGAAAATCAAGATAGAGCCGACAAATGAGATATTGTTTATCGCTGTCTCGGAAAGGACCGGCTCAATAACCTTTGCCGACAGAGTGACAAGCCCTTCGAATACAAAGACAGGAATTGCAGAGAAGGCGCAGCCTTTGCCCATGGAGGAGGTCATGATGACAATTATTATGAAGTCAAGCACCGATTTGACAGCCAGGATGGAGAAGTCGCCGCTTATTCCGTCCTGAATTGCACCCACAATAGCCATGGCTCCAATGCTGACAACCATGGTGGCATTCACAAAGGCATCGACAAACTGGACATCTTTGGCATTGCCAGTCTTCTTCTTAAGCCATCCGCCGAATTTCTCGAACTGCCTGTCTATATCCATAAGCTCGCCGGCAACTGTCCCAAGTACAATGCACATGACGACAAGCATGGCCTGCATAGACTCAAGGGTGCCTCCTGCCACACGGAGCATCCCGGGCATGGCACCGCTGATTCCTATAAAGATTACAGAGATGCTGCAGGCAATTATTATAGCTTTCTGCTTTCTGTCATTGAACAGCTTCCCGAAGAAATGTCCCAGGAATCCTGCTGCTACAATGCTTGCAGTGTTTATTAAAGTACCAAGGCCTATCATTTAAGCAGCTTTGACAGCTTCTCCATAGCTTTCTGGGTGTTCTCCCTGGAGTTGAAGGCGCTGAACCGCACATAGCCCTGGCCGCAGCTGCCGAATCCGCTTCCTGGGGTGCACACTATGCCGCATTCATGGAGCAGCCTGTCGAAGAAAGCCCAGGAATCGGTCTTTGTATTGACCCATACATATGGCGAGTTGTCGCCGCCGGTGCAGCTGTAGCCCAGGTCAACAATGGCTTTCTTGATAAGAGCCGCGTTACCCAGGTAGTAGTCTGTCTTCTCCTTGATCTGAGCCTGTCCCTCGGGGGTGTAGCAGGCAGCTGCGGCGCACTGTACAGGGTAGGAGGCGCCGTTGAACTTGGTGGTGTGCCGTCTGTTCCACATGGCATGGAGCGATGCAGGGTTACCATCCGCATCATAGACTTTGCATTTTTTAGGCACTACAGTGAATCCGCATCGCACTCCGGTGAATCCGGCAGTCTTCGAGAAGCTGCGGAACTCCACAGCCACCTCGTCGGCACCTGGAATCTCGAATATGGACTTAGGAAGCTCAGGGTTGCGGATAAAGCATTCATAGGCTGCATCGAAAAGAATCAGGGATCTGTTCTCCTTTGCATAATCGACCCATTTCTTAAGCTGCTCTTTGGTTGCAGTAGCCCCGGTAGGGTTGTTAGGGAAGCACAGGTATATGACATCTGCCTTCTCTTTAGGCAGGTCTGGCACATAGTTGTTTGACTCGGTGGAATCGAGGTAGATGAACCGGCTGTATCTTCCGTTCACAAAGTCGCCGCTCCGGCCGGCCATGACATTGGTGTCAACATATACAGGATAGACAGGATCTGGAACTGCAATCACAGCATCAGAGGAGAAAAGCTCCTGGAAGTTTCCGGTGTCGCACTTGGCACCGTCGCTGACAAAAACCTCATCTGCACTTATATCTGCCCCGCGGCTCTGGAAATCGTGCTCTGCAATGGCACTGCGGAGGAAATCGTACCCCTGTTCCGGGCCGTATCCCTTGAATGTGGCTTTGTCGGCCAGGTCGTCAACACCCTTGTGGAAAGCCTTGAGACATACATCTGCAAGAGGGAGTGTCACATCTCCGATTCCCATCTTGATGACCTCTTTATCCGGGTTCTCCTTCTGGAATGCGGCAACACGCTTCGCAATGTCCGAGAAAAGGTATGAAGCCTGGAGCTTCTTGTAGTTTTCATTGATTTTTATCATAGAACTTCCATCCTTTAAATTACTTTGATGATATAAAAAAGTACTCTGATTGACAATAGATTGCTAAAAATAAATATTAGGTGTAAAATAAAAAAAGATGATAGGAATACGACTGGCTGACAGCACATTTTTCTCAATCTGCTCTGATGGCCCCGAGAAGAAGAGGGTGGTGCTCTCTCCTGCCAACAAGGACCAGAAGAAAGCCAAGATTGACCTGTTCAGATATAATGCTCCGGACGACAGGGATGGGTATCATATCGGGTCGCTGTTCCTAGATCCTATTGGATACGATGATGCAGGGGAATCCGAGATCGAGCTTTTTATCGATACCGATGGAAAGAGGATCCGGGCTGTCGCCACAGATCTTCGGGGCGGTGGAAAAGATGAGCTTGTGACTGAACTTCCCGGAATTGTTCCGGCAGCAGGGCAGGTGAGCATCCAGAAAGAAGAAGCCCCGGAGCCGGCACCGGTTGCAGTTAAGGGAATCAGGAGCCTCCAGATAATGATGGCTCTCCTGCTCCTTATGATGGCATTTGTCACAGGCATGCTGATTTATAGTATGATCTCTGCTCCATGTGTGCGGGATCTGCCTGGATTTGCCGAGGTGCCGGAACCAACTCCAGCACCAGAGCCCAAGCCAGCACCTGCTCCAGAACCGACCCCGGTTCCAGCTCCAGCTCAGGAATATATCCGCTATACAGTTAAGTACGGCGACACCCTCTGGTCGCTGGCCACCACCTTCTGCAAAGACCCCTATATGTACAAGCGCATAGCCGCCGAGAACAACCTGGAAAGCCCCGATAAACTGATCTCCGGCACTACTTTAATTATTCCTATTAATAGACACTAAAATAACTCTCAATTTCTGCCGATATAAAATAGTAGTCTTTTGGGAGGAAGTGTGACTAAATCAAGATCTATCGTTATTGTAGCCAGTGTTCTATTCTGCGCTGGAATACTTCTGGCGCTGGCCATGTTCTTTGCAGGCCATGGGATTGCTGTTCCTGTTTTTGTTTCTGTAGGAGAATGGTTTCTTCTCAGGTTCCTGTGGGCCTCTTATTATATCCCGGCATATCTGATATTCTGTGCCACATATCTCCTTCTTCCCCATTTCAACCGCAAGGTCATCTATGTCCTTATGGCTACTATCGCACCATTCCTCACTCTGGCAGCTTTCCTCCGTGTCCTTCTGTGGACCCGTGGATTAAAATATTTTGTTGCAGTCCTTATATGCATGGCTCTCCTGATAGAGCTGTATGGAATCGCCGTGATTGCAGGTTTCAAGGGCTTCAGGTTCAGGCTTCCTTCCTTCAGCTTTAAGATGCCTCGCTTTGACCTTGCCAAGTTGAACCCTTTCAAGAGGGATGATGACGAGGAAGAAGATGATGAGGATGAGGAATTTATAGAGGAAGAGCGTATTGATGCTGTTGCCAAGGAGATCAAGGCTGAACCTGCTGCTGCAAAGAGCACAGAAGAGGATGATGTCTATACCCCTGAATACCTGAGCCTGGGTCTGAACCGTCTTTCAGAGCCTGATGAGCAGGTCAGATTCAACGATGAGGAAGAGCCTGTGATCGAGCTTGAGCCAGAGGTTGTATCAGAGCCGGAGCAGGATGATGAGCCGGAAGAGAGCTTTGATGATGATTCCGAGATCAGCATAGAGATAGAGGATGATGAGGAGGAGACTCCTGCTCCGAAGCAGGTGAGAAAGCCATCTCCAGCCCCACGCAGAAAAGCTGTCAAATACGAGATTCCTATAGAAAATGTCCTTGAGGACCATGGGGATTCCTCCAACTTTGTGGTGACTGAAGAGACCAAAGAGGATGCCAGGATACTGCTTGAGACACTCAAGGAGTTCAAGATAGAGGCTCAGATAATCAGCATCAAGAAAGGGCCTGTAATCACAATGTTCGAGATCCTCCCTGCATCGGGAGTCAATGTCTCCAAGATAGCAAACCTGGCAGGCAATATAGCACTGAACCTGGCTGCCCAGAGTGTCCGCATAGTGGCACCTATCCCCGGAAAGAGGGCAGTGGGTGTTGAGATTCCTAACCAGAAGCGGAATATAGTAGGTTTCAGAGAGCTCATCGCTATCAAGAACCCTGATCTGGACAAGGCTGCAGTTCCGTTTATCCTGGGCCGCGATATCGAGGGAGATCCTCAGGTGGTGGATGTGGCAAAGACTCCGCACCTTCTTATCGCAGGAACCACCGGAAGCGGAAAATCGGTATGTGTGAACTCACTTATCTCTACAATCCTGTACAAGAAGCGTCCTGATGAGGTGAAGATGATCCTGGTGGATCCTAAGGTGGTTGAGCTCAAGATTTATAATGACGTGCCTCATCTGCTTACTCCGGTTATCACCGACCCTAAGAAGGCACTCCAGGCCCTGCAGTACTGTATAGATGAGATGGAGCGGCGCTATGCTCTCCTGGACCAGCTTAAAGTACGGAATATAGAGGGATTCAACAAGGCGATAAAAACCTCTGATTTCCTCGCCGACCCATTGCCGTATATCCTGGTTGTAATAGATGAGTTTGCCGACCTTATGCTGACCTCAAGCAAGCAGCTTGAGCCTGCGGTGTCACGTCTTACTGCAAAGGCAAGGGCAGTGGGAATCCACCTGGTTCTGGCCACCCAGAGGCCTTCTGTAGATGTCATTACAGGTGTCATCAAGTCCAATATTCCGTCCAGAATTGCCTTCATGGTATCCAGCTATACCGACTCCAGAGTTATCCTGGATGAGCCTGGTGCCGAGATGCTCCTGGGCAAGGGAGATATGCTGTTCAAGCCTTCCTGGAGCCCCAACCTGACCCGTATCCAGAGCGCATTCCTCTCCGACGATGAGGTGGAGCGGCTTGTCAGCGAAGTCAAGAAGATGGGCGAACCTGAATATATCGACGACATTATTTTCCACGACGACGAGGAGGAGAGCATGGATCTCTCCTTCGGTGGCGGTTCTATGGGCGGCGGCGCCGACAACGATGCCAACCTTATGGACAAGGCCCTTGCTGTGGTTGCCGAGACAGGAAAAGCTTCTGCCTCATATCTCCAGCGCCGCCTCTCCATAGGCTACAACAGGGCAGCCCGCCTTATCGAGGATATGGAGGCAAGAGGCATAATAGGCCCGCCTAATGGCAGCAAACCCAGGGAGATAATCCATCTGCCTGACAAGTTCAAGGATTGATATGAAGAAGAATGATATCTGGCGTTTAGCCCTTTTGAATGCTCCCTTTGCCCAGGAGGCGACCCCCCTCGATTTCCTTAAGGAGCTTGATAGTGATTCCCTCTACAGGCTGATAAAAGGAGAGCCCCCCACAGTCATTGCCCCGGTGCTCCACTGCATTGGATACGATAAGAGCCTCTGTGTGCTTGAGAAGTGTCAGATGCCCCTCCAGAAGGAGGTTCTCAGGGCTATGTACCTGGGCGAAATGGTGGACCCCGGCATCCTCTCTGTCATAGCCAATGCCCTCAGACGGAAAATTGAAAAAAAAGGTTGACAAATTTCTCCCCACGGCTTTACTGTTTTATTACATCTCTTTGAAAGGAGAAGCCAAAGCCATCCGAACAGACTTTGACCGACATGGTCATCAGCTACCAGCAGGGGAAAGTTTCTTATGAAGCTATCTCTGGCCACATATGTCTATATGTCTACGATTTCCCGCGGCGGACCAAACGGTGGGACCAGGACCGCTGCAGCGACTTCTTTGTGTTTGTTCATCACCGTCTGAGAAAGATGGCAGATTCCTTTGTTTACTCCGGACTGCCCTTTGAAGCATATCTCAATACTTCCCTGAAGCATCAGATGATCTCTTTCATCAAGAAAAAGCGTGAGAAAGAGCTTAAGGAGGAGCTTTTCTGCAGGATGTGCGCATCAGGAACACTTGAGGATGAGAGCTCTTTTTATAAAATCTATGACACCTTTAATTATGAGATAAAAGAACCGGCCGCAGCCTATAAAAATAAGACTGGGCAGGGGAGGACAAAACGGAGGCTTTTCTTCCTTGCTCTTTCCGACCCGGACCGGCTTGATGACGAGTCCATAGCCCAGATATCAGCCTCCACCGGGTACAGCGCCGACTATATAAACAGATGCTGTATGGCGGTCAAGGAGAAGGTGCAGCAGAAAAGAGATGAGCTGAGGCGGCTTAAAGAGAAGAAGAGCGGATGCTTTTTTCAGATTCTTGTGATTCAGGAAAAGATTATGTATGAATCTGATATAGAGAAGCGTCTCTGGCTTGAGGAACGGGTCCAGCGGCTCAGGGGCCGGATAGAGCGTCTCTCCAGGAAGATTGCGGCCAAGGCCTCATGCCTTGTGACACACCAGGATCTGGCCCAGGTGCTGGGAGTCTCGAAAGGGACAGTGGACTCCAGTATCTTTTATCTTAAAAGAAAGAGGAATAATCACACAGTCAGCAGTTCTTCTGCGGATAGACAGTCTTTGCACTCACTCCAGCGATAGCACCCAGTTTTCCGGTTATGGCATTGATCTTGTCCATAGGGGCATCAACAGCAATGCTTATAAGGGAGATTCCCTCCTTCCTATAAGGGATTCCCATCCTGCCTATAATGTACTCACTTGACTCGTGAAGCACTTCGTTCAGCCTGGCTGCTGCCTCTTTGTCCGAGACAATTATTGCAATAAGGGCGACTTTAGTCTCCATCTTATCCTCCTATGCAGAATGTAGTATAAAAGTTCCCCTTTGGCAACTAAAGAATAATGCGCTTCTGCACGATAAAATAGTATATGATGGAAATCTTGGACATAGCCATGCGGGATGAGAAGATCTGCACCATGAAGCTGGCTTTCAGATGCACAAACCTAGAGATGGTGATAATGGATCTCCACTTCGACGGAAACCGCCTGGCAGTGGATGTCTCGGTGGCAGACGAGCATATCCGGCACCTTTTCGAGGATGAATTCTACGATTTCCTGTACCGTTTCAAGAAAAACAACTATACAATATCATCTCTGAACATCCATGTCGGCGGAGAAGAGGAGCCCTCTTCCGGACAGCCTTCTGTAGCCTCTGATCTTAAGGAGAAGTGGCTCAAAGTCATGTACCCCGAGACCAGCTCCGGGCTTCTGGATGCCTTCGCCTGATCCCCATATATAAATAATTTATAAAAATGTTTGCAAATTTACTCTATATTTGATAAAATATTTACCAAATATGCGGACAGCAGTTTCTGATTTCATAAATGCATTTGCCTCATCCTGCTCAGATCTGCTTACCAGAGCGCTTAGAAAGCGGGCGTCTGTTCAGGTGGAAGAGATTTCCTCCACTCCTGCCTCTGACCTTTCAGACGGGGTGATGACATCGCCTGCCGCACTCCTGCATGGTCCCGGATGTACTGTGGCTGTTGTCATGGAGAGACAGCTTGCCTTTTCTGTGCTGGAGACCCTTTTGGGTGGCGACGGGAAAGCTGCTGTGGAGAACAGGCCTTTTTCCGATGTGGAGCAGGCTGTTGCAGCCTCCTTTATGGAGAAGCTGACAGACTGCCTCAACAGCATATGGCGCTGGGGAAGCGACAAGGACCTGACCCAGGATAAGATGTCCGAGTATTTCTCTGAGTCCGGCTTTCCAGCAGGCAAGGAGATGCTGCTTCTGGCAGTGATGAATGTAAGCTGGGATAAAAGCTGGCGCAAGATGTACATCTGCATCCCGGAATCTGATTTGGATGTGATGGAGAGCGTGCTTAAGAATGCCTTTGATGCTGACGGAAATGTCCTTATGTCGGTGGAGATGGGCAGCTCCAGCCTGGATAAAGAAGAGGCCGGGCAGCTTGGAATAGGAGATGTTGTCTGTGTTGCACCGCCTCAGGGCGGGCTTATGGTGAGGGCTGGTAAAAAGGCTTTCTGCCTGGCGCAGAGCGGCGCAGTAGGCGATTCTGTTGCTGCGAGCATCCTGTGCCGGTACGAAGGGCAGGATACAGGTACACCTGCGGTATCAGCCTTGCTGGGAACTGCCCGGCGGCATTGGAAGGATGTCCTGGCTCTGGATACAGGGGATCTTCTGGTTTTAGACCGTACCCGGATGAGCCCTGTGCCGCTTATGGTATCTGGTCAGCTCAAGGCCGAAGGACAGGTCATAGTGATAGATAAAAGATTAGGAGTGCGTATAAAGAAGCTGCTCTGATTCAAGATATGTTTTAAATCTCTGGGAGGGGACGTGAAAAACATTTCGATACTGATTATTATTTCTCTCTTTCTGATATGTACAGCTGCGGTGTTTGCAGGCCCTGCAGAGCAGGATCTTGTCATTCCCGACAGCCCGGCATCCGGTGCGGCTTCCAGCACAGGTTTCGGCCTCTGGGATTTCTTCCGTACCCTGCTGGTGCTTGCTCTGATTATCGGAGCGGTCTATGGGGTGCTCCACCTGGTCAGGAAGGTTCAGCCCAAGTTTATTCAGGGTGATGACAGGAAGATCAAGGTGGAATCCACCAAGGTCCTTGCTCCTGGCCGGATGGTCCAGATTATAGAGGTTGAGGGTCGCCGTTTCCTGGTGGGAACAGCAGACCATTCTGTGCAGCTTCTGGCAGAGCTTGAGAAGAAGGAGATGAAAGAATGAGAAAAACAGTTCTTCTGATCCTTTTACTTAGTATTCTGCTCCCTGCTTTCTCCTTTGCCCAGGAGGCAGAGAATAAGGATGGGGCTGCCATTCCATCCTTAGAGATAAATATCAAGGATTCCAGCTCAAACAAGGAGATGGCATCGTCCATAAAGCTTCTGCTTCTTCTGGCCGTTATTGCGGTTGCTCCATCGGTGCTGCTTCTTGCCACCTGCTTTGTCCGCATTGCAGTAGTGCTTGATTTCGTAAAACGTTCCCTTTCGCTCCAGAACACCCCTCCAAATCAGCTTATTCTGGGGCTTGCCATATTCCTTACACTCTTTGTCATGTGGCCGGTTTTTGAGAACATTTACAACGATTCCTTCAAGCCGTTCTCCCAGGAGGAGATTGATGCCCAGGAGATGTATTCCAGGGCAGAGCAGCCATTGAGGCTCTTCATGTACAACCAGCTCAAGGCCCATCCCGACAACATCAGGCTTTTCATGAGCATGCGGGGCCTTCCTAAGCCGGCAAACCTGTCGGAGGTGCCGACCTATGTCCTGGTTCCAGCCTTTGCGCTCAACGAGCTTACCATAGCGTTCAAGATAGGAATACTGCTGTTCATTCCTTTCATTGTCATAGATATGATTGTGGCATCTGCCCTTATGTCTCTGGGCATGGTGATGGTTCCCCCTGCAATGGTCTCCCTGCCGTTCAAGCTTATCCTGTTTGTGCTGGTTGACGGCTGGAATCTGATTGTGGGACAGCTTCTGTCAAGCTTTGTGATGTAGAGGTAGATGATGGATACAGGAACAGCTGCATATTTGTTAAGGCAGGCGCTGGGACAGGTCCTTCTGGTCTCTGCCCCCATTCTGCTGGCCAGCCTTCTGGTGGGGCTTATCATCTCTATTATACAGGCTGCATTCTCGGTGCAGGAGCAGACCCTCTCCTTTGTCCCGAAGATTCTTATAGTCCTGGTTGTGGTGCTTATTTTCGGCTCATGGATGTTCGGCTCCATGCAGCAGTTTGCGCTGGAGATATTCCGGCTTATTCCAAGGATGGTGAGGTAGCATGATGGCTTGGATCGGAGAGCACCCGCAGCTTTATTTTCTGGTTTTTGCCAGGGTCTTTGCCCTCATTCTCTCTGCTCCTCTTCTTGGAAGCCGCAGCCTGCCGGTTGCTGTCAAGGCAGCCCTTGCCCTCCTGACCGCCTATGTTGTGGCACCTGCCATGGTTGAAAGATATGACAGCTCCATCGAAGGGCTTGTGTTCTGGACTATGCTGCTGGGAGAGGCTCTTATCGGCTTGGTGATCGGGTTCTTCCTTCAGATCATCTATGCAGCCTGTGTCGCTGTCTCCGGCATGCTCTCGGTGAGGATCGAGACAGAAAATCTTATGAATGTGGCTGCCATGGCAGTATTTGTGACAGCGGCAGGCTTTTATAAGGTTTTCTATATGGGGGTTGCAGCCTCCTTCAAGGCTATGACAGCCCTTGATATCCTTAAGTGTAAGCAGGGTATGGCAAAGCTTTTAGTTACAGGGCTTGCCGATATGTTTGCCCAGGCTGTTGTCATGGCTCTTCCGGTGGTCGGGGTGCTCCTGATCATGACACTGGTCCTTGGACTTCTGGCCCGGCTGACACCGCAGATAAACTTTTTCCCTGGCTCCTGGCCCCTTTTCATAGGAGTTGGGCTGCTTATACTTGCTCTGGTTCTGCCGGTGCTCATGGACAGCCTGGGTCGGTTTATGGATTACGGCTTTTATGCTGTTTCTGATCTTCTCAAGGGAGGTGGCGCCTCATGACTGATATGGACATCTACGCTCCTGACGAAGAGGGAAGGACAGAAAAAGCGACCCCTGGCAAGATAAAGAAGGCCAGGAAGGAAGGACGTGTTGCCAGGAGCAGCGAGCTTACTGCAGTTGTGTCTGTTCTGGCTGCGCTGCTGTTTATGATCTTCTGGGGCAGACATATGGTGACAGAGCTGAAAATGCTCTTGGGCCAGTGTGTGGAGCTTGCGGCCGAGGATGAGGGCAGTTATGCCAGACTTGCTGCCGCCGCCCTGGGCACCTTCTGCAAGGCAGTGCTGCCGCTCCTGCTGGTGGTGTTTTCAGCAGCACTTGCTGCAGAGCTTGCCCAGGTGGGTTTCCAGTTCTCCTGGAAACCCCTGCAGCCCCGGTGGGACCGCCTGCGGCGGCAGCATAGCAGCCGGCGTACCGGCTTCCAGCTGGGACATGCCCTTATCAAGACTGTAGCTATAGCCTTGGTTTTGTTTGTCGGCATCAGGGCCGAACTGCCCAAGCTGTGTGCCATGCTGGACAACAGCCTGGAGGGGAGCTCCAAGGTTCTTGCTGTCATAGCAGTCAAGCTGCTGGCAGAGGTGACTTTGGCACTTCTGGCCCTGGCTGTGGTTGAATATATATTTGAGCGCATATTCTATGCCGAGTCGCTCAAGATGACCCGGCGTGAAGTGCTTGAGGAGATAAAGCAGGAGAGTGGAGATCCTGCGGTCAAGGATATGCTGAGGAGATAATATGAGAAGCAATACAGGAAAAAGCAGAAAAGACTATTTCATAGCGATAGGTATCATTGTGGTTATAGCCATGATGCTTATACCGCTCCCGACTCCGCTTCTGGATGCTTTCATGGCCCTGAATCTAATGGGCAGCCTTGCAATAATCCTCATAGTCCTCTATTCAAAGAAGCCGTCTGAATTCTCCATATTCCCGACACTTCTTCTCATCGCCACAGTCTTCGGCCTTGGTCTGAATATATCATCCACCAGGCTTATCCTTCTGCGTGGTGCTGCTTTCGACGGCCGAATAATCAGGGCATTCTCCCGGTTTGTTGTCGGTGGAGCCGGCAGCGAGTCGCTGGTTATCGGTGTCATAATCTTCATTATTCTGATCGCAGTCCAGCTTATAGTTATAACCCGCGGTGCCACCAGGTCTGCCGAGGTTGCGGCAAGGTTCACTTTGGACAGCATGGTCCAGAAGAACCTCTCAATCGATTCCCAGGTCTCAAGCGGCGCTATATCTGCAGAAGAGGGAATGCGGCGGAGAGCTGCCCTGCGGCAGGAGGTTGATTTCTATTCTGCCATGGATGGTGCCTCAAAGTTTGTCTCTGGAAACGTGAAGGTCGGAATACTCATAACATTGGTCAATATCTTCGGAGGCCTCATAGTTGGCGTCTGCTTCAAGCACGAGCTTTTCTCCGATGCAGTCAGGAACTATACAACCCTTACCATCGGCGACGGCCTTGTGACTCAGTTCCCAGCCCTCCTTATCTCTACTGCGACTGCCATGATTGTGACCAGGGCTGTCTCCAACGACAGCTTCGCTGAGGAGTTTGCATCCCAGTTCGCAAAGGAGCCCGGTGTCTTCATGATCTCCGGCTTCTTTGCCATGTTCCTTGCTATTCTTCCAGGTTTCCGCCGTGTATGGTATGTGCTTATTCCGCTTGGAATAATTGCATTCCTGGCCGGGCTCCGGATGTGGCGTGATGTAGGCTCTGCCCGGGAGGAAAAAGCTCCGGACAGCGAGGCAGAGGGAAAGGCTGAGCATGCCCGCAACATAACTATTCCTGCGGTGCAGAAGGTGGATCCGGTATCGCTGGAGCTGGGCGCTTCCTTAGTTCCTCTGGTAAGTGGCAAGAACGACTTCCTCGACAGGATAACAGGGCTGCGGAACCAGGTTGCCCTTGAGCTTGGCTTTGCCGCACCTAAAGTAAGAATTAAAGATAACCTCGGCCTAGGCAGGTCGGAATACTGCATAAAAATACGGGATATAGAGGCTGACAGGTCATCGGTGCGGATGGGAAAATATCTGGCTGTAGATTTTGACGGAGTGTGCCCTGAGCTCGATGGAGAGCCTGTAAAAGAGCCTGTTTCCGGCAGCCGTTCCTATTGGATCTCCGAAGATGAGAAGGAATCTGCACGGGCCAAAGGCTATTTTATCTCCGATGTCCCATCCCTTATAATCACACATCTTACCGAGGTGGTGAAACTCAATGCTCCGACTCTTCTGGGGCGGCAGGAGCTATCTGCCATGCTGGACGAGGTTGCCAAAAGTGCCCCTGCAGTGGTGGACGAGGTCAAAGGGCTTCTATCTCTGGGAGAGATACACAAAGTTATCCAGAATCTGCTTAAGGAGCAGGTCTCTGTCAGGGATCTTGTCACTGTACTGGAGGCGCTGTGCGATGCTGCCCCAAAGTCCAAGGATATCACATTCCTGACCGAGAAGACACGGCAGGCACTGGCCCGTCAGATCTCGGCATCTGCCCTTTCCAAGGACAGAAAACTTCATGTCATTACGCTGTCACCAGATGTGGAGCAGGTTATCTCTGCTTCAAAGACTCTTGATATAGATTTTGAGAAGAAGCTCTCCGATTCTGCTCTTAAGTTTGCAGGAGAGATAAGGGCAAAAGGCTTTAAGCCGGTGCTTCTGTGCATGGAGCAGTCAAGGCCGGCGGTCAAGCAGGCTGTGCCGCAGCTCTGTGTGATGTCGGTGCTGGAGCTTGCAGATGGAGTTCAGAATGAGTTCCATGGACAGGTGGAGATACAGGATAAGGACTGATGGAATATTTTGAGGAATCGGGGCTGGATTACAATGCTCTTCTAGAGAGCATCCGGCAGAAATATGGTCAGCATATCCACATAATGAACCGTAAGAAGGTGATGCTTGGCGGCATACTTGGCTTCGGTAAGAGAGAAGGGTGGTGTGTCACCGGATATGTCAGCGATTCCGTATTCCAGCCCCGGACCCCTGAGACAGTTCCCGAGACTTTGAAAAAACTTTCAGAGCTTCTGGAGAAAAACGATTTCTCTCCCTCTTATATCCAGCGGATCACCTCTATGCTGGAAAAGTCTTCCCACGAGGAGAGCCTTAAGAGCTGGGGCTATGTGATAAAACAGACCCGGGATATAATATGTGGCGATATTAAGACATATCAGAGTAAAAATCTCTTTATTCCAGCTATAACTGCTGTTATAGGCCCGTCTGGTGTAGGAAAGACTACAGCAGTGGCAAAGCTTGCGGCCAGCTGGCTCAAGCTGGGAAAACGGGTGGGCATCATCTCCACCGACAAGTATAAGATCGGGGCCGAGGCTCAGATCACAGCCCTGGCATCTGGAATGAATATCCCGGTGGTGTCGATTGGAACCCCGGCTGGAATGAGGCAGCAGATTGAATTCTGGAGCTCAAAGGCAGACAGGATAATAGTGGATACAGTGGGCCGCAACCCCAGGGATTCAAAGGCATTGATCGGAGTAGGCGATATCCTTGGCGGATGCGGAAGGGAAGTGGAGAAACTTCTTGCAGTGAGTGCAACTACCAAGGTATCTGACTTGTTTGAGATTATAGGACAGTACAATATGTTGAATTTCAATGCAGTCATCTGTACCAAGATGGACGAGACATATCATGCAGGAAATGTGATAAGCGCTCTGCAGCAGACAGGAAAAAGCCTTGCCTACATAACTGTGGGGCAGAAGATCACCTCTGGGATAGAGAGTGCAAAAAGCGATAGAGTGCTTGAATTTCTTGAAGGTTTTGATGCAGTATAGAGAGGTAATATGAAATTTAAGAAACCAGTTGTAGAAAACCCGGAAGAAGAACAGAGAATCTGGGCTGAATATAAAAAGACACGGTCTATTGAGCTGAGAAATATTATAGTCAGCAAATATGCTCCTCTGGCAAAATATGTTGCCGGACGGCTCTCTATCGGAATGCCTCCGAGCGTTGAATTCGGCGACCTGGTGAACTGTGGTATTGTTGGGCTTCTGGATGCTGTAGAGAAGTTCGAGCCAGACAAGAATGTGAAGTTCAAGACCTATGCTATAACCCGTATCCGCGGTGCAATCTATGACGAGCTCCGCACCCTGGACTGGGTTCCGCGCTCTGTGCGGCAGAAGGCCAGGGTGATTGAGGAGGCTGTCCGCATAACCGAGGAGAAGCTGGGCCGCTCTGCCACCGACGAAGAGGTTGCAGAATGCCTTAAGATCTCTCCCGAAGAGTACCGTGAGGATGTGTATAAAGTCAGCTGCACATCAATTCTCTCCCTTAACGATTTATGGAACAACAACAAAGGGGACGACAAGATCTCACTTATGGACAGCCTTGAGGCTCCTTCCAGCCTTAATCCTGATGTGATAGTCGAGAAGGAAGAGATGAAGAGGATAATAGCAGAGTCTATCAAGGAGCTCCCTGAGAAGGAGCAGAAAGTGCTGGTTCTCTACTATTATGAGGAGCTTACCTTAAAGGAAATCGGAAAAGTCCTTGAGGTCACCGAGTCCCGTGTTTCGCAGCTCCATACCAAGGCTATAACCAGGCTCAGAGCCCGTCTCACCAATTCACGGAAAGGAATTATCTGAGCTTTTTCAGGGCATTCTCTGCAGCAGTCCGCTCATCCCAGGGAATAGGTCCATCCTTATAGATTATTGTAGACTCATGCCCTTTCCCCAGAAGAAGGATGGTGTCCCCTTTCTTTGCCAAGGATACTGCTTTCTCTATAGCCTGGACTCTGTCCGGAATCTTATACAGGTTATTTTTATCAAATTCAGGCACAACACCTGCGGCGATGTCATCAATCACACCCATACTGGTCTCGCCCCGAGGATCCTCGTCCGCAAGTATCAGGATGTCGCAGTACTTTGATGCAATCTCCCCCTGGATAGGGCGCTTCTCGGTGTCCCTCTCTCCTGCCGACCCGAACACTGCCATAAGGCGTCCTCTGCATGATGCGCGCATCATAGGGAACAGCTTGGTGAAGGCTCCCGGAGTGTGGGCATAATCTACTATCACATCAAAGTCCTGCCCCATATTCACAACTTCCATCCTGCCTTTAACCGACTTGATGGAGCTGCTGAGCGCAAAGACTTTCCCGGGCTCTATTCCTGTTATCTTGATCACTGCAAGGGCAGTGGCCATGAAGTTCTCCACATTGAAAAGGCCTGGTATATTTATGCGGCATGGATAGGCCTTTCCCTCATACATAAGCTTGAAGCTGGTGCCGCTGTTGTCGGCCTTGATGTCGATTGGGCAGATGTCCAGATCTGGCACCTTTGGATCCAGAGCATAACGGTAGACTGGCACCTTGGAGGCTTCGGTAAAGTGGGGTGCAAACTTGTCTGCTGCATTCACAACATTGAACAGGCTGGCCTTCCGGAACAGGTTGGCCTTATCGTCTGCATATTTTTCTATAGTTCCGTGGAACTCAAGATGCTCGTGCGTTATGTTTGTAAGTATTCCGGCCTGGTACTTCACGTCGATAAGGCGCATGGTGCGTTCCGAAAGGCCGTGGGATGTGGACTCAAGGGCAGCATATTTACACCCTTTCTGCACCATCTCGTCCAGGATCATCATCACCTCGGAAGATTCGGGGGTGGACTGCCGGTATGGATTCTTTGCTATTGCATCGCCGTCAGAATAGGCCACAGTGGAGAGGAAACCAGTCTTCTCTCCAAGCATATTCAGCATCTGATATAGGAAATAGATGGATGAGCTCTTGCCGTCGGTGCCGGTCACTCCTATCACTTTGAGCTTTGATGACGGGTCGTCGTACAGCGCGCAGGCGAAGGCAGACATAGTTCTCCGGATATTGCCGGTTCTTATGTAGGTGACCCCTTCTGAACGCTCCTGAGGCATCTTTGCAGAGAATATGACAGTAGCTCCTTTCTCAATGGCAGAGCCTATGAATTTATTGCCGTCGGTGTGGATGCCGTCGAAGGCAAAGAAGGCAAAATCCTTGTCTGCCCGCCTGGAATCGTAGGTGACTCCGGCCACCGGAATATCCTTTGAACCGATAATCTCATCAATATTGCAATGTTTAAGCAAATCCGATAGTTTTTTCATGTATAATATGTTATCAGTATTAGTAGAAATCTTCAAGGTTTGGAGGGAATAATGTATACACTCTGCGTCGAGGATTGGTTTGCGGCGGCCCATTATCTGAGGAAGTATCATGGCAAGTGCGAGAATCCCCATGGCCACAACTACAGGGTCAAGGTCTTTGTCTCAGGGAAGCATCTGGACGAGGGGGGAATGCTCATCGATTTCTCTGTCCTAAAGAAGAACCTTAAGAGTGTGCTGGAAACCTTGGACCATCAGGATCTGAATGCCACAATATTCAAGGATCTTGAGCCCAGTGCCGAGAACATAAGCCGCTACATATTCGATTCCCTCAAGACTCTTCTTCCTTCCGGTGTCCGCCTGACCGGGGTCGAGGTGTTTGAGACCGAGAAGAACTCTGTGCTCTACCAGGAGGATGCATGAAACTTTTCCTTATCTCCGATATCCATGGCAACGACAATTTCGATTCTATAAAAGATAAGCTGGCAGAGGCCGACCTGGTGCTCTGCGCCGGCGATTTCACCATGTTCCTCCCGACCGATGAGGGGCTCAGGGTGGCAGAGAAGCTGGCATCCCTCAACCCTGCCACCTATATGGTGTGCGGCAACTGCGACACTCCTGACCTTGATGGAATCCTCTCGGAAAAAGGACTCTCTATCCAGGGGAGGAGCGTAACTTTCAGCAAAGGCTCAGAGCGCTATGTGCTGGCTGGAATAGGAGGCTCTCTACACACCCCTAGGCCGACCCCCAACACCTGGTCCGAGAACGACCTGGTCGAGGTTCTCCGCTCATTCAAAGAAACTCCAGATATCATCATCTCCCACCAGCCGCCATACGGGGCAGGGGATACAGTGATGAAGGTGATGCATGTGGGGAGCAAGAAGCTTACAGAATACCTGCGGATGAACAGCCCCGTGCTGTGTCTCAGCGGCCATATCCACGAGGCGTCCGGCATCTTCAGGATAGGGCAGACTACAGTTGTCAATCCAGGCTCCTGGCGCGAGGGACATTACGCAGTAGCAGAGCTGTCAGGAAAGAGCTGCACCGTCACATTATATTAATAGATTTCTAATCATTGATTTATATCACATTTTACAGTAATATATAATCGGAGGCTTATATGCTTGAAGATTATAAACTGGAACTTTCACAGCTTAAAGACGAAATATTAGAGACCTGGGGGCATCTTTGACTCCGAAAGGATCGAGAAGGAGATAGCAGACCTGGAGGCCAAGACAGCTGCCGAAGGCTTCTGGAACAACCGGGAGGAAGCAGAGCGCGTGATGGGCGAGATCAAGCGGAAGAAGGATCTCATAAACCCATGGAAAGAGCTGAAAGGGCTTCTGGATGATACTGTAGACCTGTACGATCTTGCTGTGGCAGAGAAGGATGAGTCCTTCGAGGCAGACATAGCATCCACTATAGAGAAGATGAAAAACGAATACAGCCGGCTCCGTACCCTGGCGCTGTTCAGCGAGGAGACCGACGGCTGCAACGCATTCGTAACCATACACGCCGGAGCCGGCGGAACCGAGGCCTGCGACTGGGCCAGCATGCTTTACCGCATGTATACCCGCTGGGCCGAACGGCACAACTTCAAGATCGAGATTGCCGACCTGCTTGAGGCCGAGGGCGGCATCAAGTCTGTCACCATCCAGGTGGAAGGGGACTATGCTTACGGCTACCTTAAATGCGAATCGGGAATCCACCGTCTGGTGCGCATATCCCCCTTCGACGCCAACGCCCGCCGGCACACCTCTTTCGTATCTGTATATGTATCGCCTGTCATCGACGACAGCATAGAGATTGATATCAAGCCCGAGGATATAAGAATAGATACTTACCGCTCCTCCGGTGCCGGCGGTCAGCATGTAAACAAGACCGATTCCGCCGTCCGGATAACCCACTTCGAGACAGGCATTGTAGTGCAGTGCCAGAACGAACGGAGCCAGATCAAGAACCGGGCTATGGCCATGAAGGTGCTCCGCTCCAGACTTTATGAATACTACAAGGCTAAGCAGGAGGAGGAGAAGGAGAAGAATGCCCAGGAGAAGAAAGAGATGGCCTGGGGAAGCCAGATCCGGAGCTATGTATTCCAGCCTTATACCATGGTCAAGGATCACCGGACCAAGGCCGAGGTTGGAAATATCCAGAGTGTCATGGATGGAAACATCGACTACTTCATAGAAGAATACCTCAAGCTGCTCTGGCAGAACAAGGAGAACAGCTGATTTTCAGATGGTCAGAAAGCTGCTCCTCCTTACATTCATTTTAATTCCTCTTTTTACCTTTGGTGTTGAGGACAAGGTCCTGAGGGATTCCTCCAGCGAATGGAATATCCTGGTGACCGACCTTATCTGCAACAGCACCCAGGAGGATGCTCCATACATAAGCCAGACCCTGAGCAGTGCAGTATACCGCAACCTTTCGGTTATAAAGAAGCACCGGATGAGCGACGATGAGATCGCTGCCCGGCGGGAGACAATTAAGGCCGACTATGTTGATGAATGCCAGAAGGCGCTCTCGAAAAGCTATCAGGACTATGATGCCCTCATCTTCCAGGACAAGGATCTGAACAGGAAAATTTCCTTGAAGTCCACTATCGCCAAGGACAAGCGGATGCTCCGCAAGGCCAACAGGAAGAAGCTTGAGAAGATATATGTGCAGCGGGAACGGGACATAGTGTTCCTGAACGATTCCGAGGACAAGGATACTGTCCTCAAGAGTCCTATTGAGCTTGCAACCAGAGCCAAGAAGGACAACCTGGACTATATCATCTGGGGTTCCATGAAACTGGTGGAGGATGTGGTTGTCGCAGATATAAGCCTTTACAGCGCGCTGTTCAAGAAAGAGCTTGCCAGCACACGTATAACCGGCGACCTTGAGACAATCTACCAGGAGCTGGACAAAGGGCTGGATGTCTTCTATTCCGATATGCTGGGAAAGCCCTGGTCCAAGATAAATGTCGCAGTGAACGACGAGGATGTGGATGTCTATGTGGATGGAAACTTTGTCTCGGCCGGATCACTCTCCAACATAATACTGGAACCGGGTGAGCATATTGTCATGGCAACCGGCAACAATAGGAGCGAGGATGTCAAGCAGATTATGCTGGAGGAGAACCAGTCGGTGGATATCGACTTCAGGGTTGAGCCTGTCCAGTCCAAGCTCTTTGCAGTCTCATCGTTCCCGACCGGGGCTGATGTCTACTACAACTCTGTATGGCAGGGAAAGACTCCTATGCTTCTTAACGGGGCAAAGGGAGAGGTTGTCGTCTCCATAGACGGATACCAGAACAGCCGTGTCTTCCTGGACGAGATGAACGGCAACACATTGGATTTCTTCCCTCAGAGAGAGGTCTTCAACAAGGATGATTACCTTCTGGACAAGCGTAACGACTTCTACAAGAACCTCACCTGGTTTGTCCTCTCCATACCGGTCGCATTCTTCACCTATGCAAACTACCTTGCCTACGATGACCTTCACAAGAGAGCCAAGGGAACCGGCGACAGCCACGAGATACACCGGACTCAGAGGATCAGAAACTACAGCCAGTACGGCTATTACGGCGCTCTGTTCCTATCTGTGACTCTGTTTACAAACGCCATGTTCTACCTTAAGGATTACATCATTGCGGGACAATCATATAACAACGACAGGAGAAAAAAATGAAATCATTGGGAAATCTGCTTAAATCGATTTTCAAGACCAAGACCATTGATGAAAGTGCTTTTGAAGATATAGAAGATGCTCTTATAGAAGGGGATGTCGGTGCAGCTGCCGCAGTTGCCATTGTGGATGAGCTGCGCTCTGTTGCCAAAAAAGAGAAGATAGCCGACTTCGAGGCTCTTAAAGAGGCTCTGTACCGGATTCTGGACAGCAGGATAAAGGAGTATGACTTCAAGCTGAACGACGGTGTCAACCTGTTCCTGTTCCTCGGAGTGAACGGAGTAGGCAAGACCACATCTATCGCAAAGCTTGGAAAATATCTTCAGGACCACACCGACAAGAAGGTTGTTTTTGCGGCAGGTGACACATTCCGTGCGGCAGCCATCGAGCAGATTGCACTCCATGGCCAGCGGCTCGGGATAAGGGTTGTGAACCAGCAGAACGGCTCAGACCCCGGTGCAGTTATCTTCGATGCCATAGACAGCGTCAAGGCGAAAGGAGAGGATGTGATCCTTGCCGACACAGCAGGAAGAATGCACAACAAATCCAACCTTATCAAGGAGCTTCAGAAGATAGACAAGATTATCCTCAACAAGCTTCCGAAGGAAAACTATAAGAAATTCATTGTAATAGATGCCACCACAGGTCAGAACGGCCTTTCTCAGGTGGAGATATTCAACGAGGCCTTGAGCCTTGATGGAATCATCCTCTCCAAGTACGACTCTGCCGCCAAGGGAGGCATTCTCCTTTCCATTTCCGGTAAGCTGGGAATTCCGGTGGCCTTTGTGGGAACTGGTGAGAAGTACGGCGATTTTGCTCCGTTTGATAAAAAGAAATATCTGGAAGGGCTGCTTGCGACCGATTAGTTTCCTCCTTTTTCTTTTCACTGCATTCTCTCTTTCCGGCGAAAGCTGGTTCATCTCCAACAGCAGCGGTATGCTTTTCGAGAAGATTCATGCGGTAAGAACAGGGGAGTACGAGTGGTATGCAAGGGTGGATGACAACGGCGACCAGGTGGTAAAAACTCTGTACGACCGCACTGGCAAGGAAGTCAAACGGTGGGATATCTTCAAGCAGGACGGAAAAGTGGTGCGGGAAGTATTCAATGAAGGGAACTCCAGGACTATCTCTGAATATGAGAACCAGAGGATAATGAAAGAGACCTTTCTGACCAATTCCAAGGTGACAGGTGGCAACATCTATCTCTATGACGGCAACTTCCTGCGGGAAATCCAGGAGAGTGATGCCTCAGGCAATATAAAGAACAAAGTGACCTTGAAACGTGATGTGAACAGCCGTATCTCAAGCGCCGACTTCACCTACGGCAATGAGACTTTCACCAACCATTATATTTTCTCCAAGGGAAGGCTTATCATGGAGTGGCACGGCATCGATTCCCAGACTGGAACATCGGTGCGCTACAACCAGGAGGGAAGCCTGCTCAACACCACCAGGTGGGAAGAGGGACGCAAAGTCGGGGAAGAGAAGTTTGAATACACCGACAACTATCTTTCCGGCTCTGTCGCCCTTACAATCCGCACCGAGGAGAAAATCACAAGAAAGTATGACAGCTCAGGCAATATAACATATCAGGAGGATATGGTGGGAAACGAGGTGGTGCGCAAGCTCTTCTGCTTCTACGACAAGGATTCCCGCCTGATAGATAAGACCGAGGTTCAGGATAACCTGATGGAGCGGAGCAAATATAAATATAACGGCGACAAGATGGTGCAGGAAGAGCAGTTCAAGAATGGAAAGCTTGTCCGTGTCATCGAGTATGCATCGGCCGAGAACTATACCATTGACACCTACATAGACAATGTGCCGGTGCTGCGGAATTACTATATCAAGCACAGGAAAGTTAAGAAAGAAGAATGGGAAAAGCAAGGCATAGGTGGATAACCTTCCTCTCTTCCCGGTATCTATGGGGAAGGGAGCGGGACAGCAAGAACGTGACTCAGATTCTGTCGGCCCTGGGGCTGGCTGCCGGTGTCCTTACCCTTATAACTGTAATCTCTGTAATGAACGGTCTCCAGATGGGCTATATCTCATCTATCCTGGAGATCGGCTCCTACCATATCCGCATAGATGCCCAGGATGTTCCCCCCGAGTTCGAGGATGCAGTCCGCAGCGAGCGGGGAGTCAAGAGCTGTGTCCGCTTTGCCGATATCCAGGTGCTGTCCCAGGGCGGGCTCTCACGCATGAGTCCGATCAATGTGCGGTGTGTGGACCCCGATGCCGCCTCCCTTGATGCAGGCTTTATGCAGCATCTTAAACTGACAGGCGGCGCCTTCAATCTTAAGGGGGCCAACAGCGTGGTTATGGGGAGCGAGCTGGCCCGGTACCTGCGTCTTAAAGTTGGCGACAGTTTTGTGGTCATGGCCCTGTCGGGCGAGACTTTCAACTCCCTCAAGCCGCAGAACATAGACTTCAAGGTCACCGGCATCTTCAAGACAGGCTATTACGAATACGACAGGAATCTTGCCATCATGTCCCTGGAGAGCGTTCCGATGCTCCAGAGCGGTCCGGCAGATTTCAAACTTGGAATAAAGCTGAACAACCTGTACAGGGACAAGGCCCTGGTGGAACGGCTTTCTGCCATAACCGGCGCACAGGCCATCTCTTGGCGGGAATACAACAAGGCTTTCTTCGGAGCGCTGCGGATGGAGAAGTATGCAATGATGTTCCTGATCTGCCTTATCTTTGTGGTCATCGGAGTCAATATCTACAACTTCATGCGCCGCTCTGTGTCGGAGAAGATAGAGGATATCGCAGTGCTCTATTCATTGGGGGTACGTGAGCATGATATGCGGCGTATCTTCATAACCGAAGGGGCTTTCGTAGGACTTTTAGGAGGGACTCTGGGGGTTGCCCTGGGGCTCCTTATCTCGATAAATCTGAATGCAATCTTTGCAATAGCAGGAAAGGTGGTCTCCTGGCCTGGACAGGTGTTCGAGAGGCTGTTCGGCGACCTGTTCGACTTTGCTGGGGTTCAGTTCCAGCTCTTCTCGCCAGCCTATTTCTACATCCAGGAGGTGCCGGTCCAGGTTGTGTTCAGCGAGGTTATGTTTGCATTCTTCTTTGCGTTCTTTGCAGCGTTGGTCTCTGCATATATGGCAGTCAAAAAGCTGGATGTCAAGAATCCGGCATCGGTTTTGAGGTGTGAATGATGGATATTCTGGAAGTAAAGAATCTGTATAAAAGCTATAAAAACGGCGATGAGCAGCTTCAGATAATAAAGGATCTGAACTTCTCCCTTCCGAAGGGAAAGCGGATGGTCATAACAGGGGAGAGCGGCTGCGGCAAGTCCACATTCCTCAACATGGTGGGCTCCCTGGACCAGTGCGACAGCGGCCAGATAATAGTGGACGGCACCGATATAACAGCACTTGATCCTGCAGGGCTCTGCCAGTACAGGAACCATACAATAGGCTTTGTGTTCCAGTTCCATTATCTTCTTAAGGAGCTTACAGCGCTTGAGAACGTGATGATTCCTGCCATGGTGGCAGGCCTTTCAAGAAAGGAGGCCTCTGAGAGGGCATCAGATCTCCTTGAGAGTGTAAAGATGACCCACCGCAAGGATTTCTATCCATCGCGCCTTTCAGGCGGTGAGCGGCAGCGTGTTGCTGTTGCAAGAGCACTGGTCAACAACCCGGTTCTCCTCCTGGCCGACGAGCCTACAGGAAACCTGGATCAGGACAACTCCAGGCTGGTTGAGAAGCTTTTATTCCAGATCGTGGAGGATCGGAAGACCTCCCTCATCCTGGTCACACACGACCCGACTATCGCATCCCACGGTGATATCAAAGTAAAACTTGAGAAGGGGAAATTCATCACAATATGATCCGCCGGTTCTCCCTGTTCTATGCATTCAGGACTCTATTCAGCCGGAGCGGCACCGGCGCGTTCCGCCATATACGGGGAGCCATAATCGGTGCAGCCATAAGCATTATCCCTCTGGTGGTGGTGCTGGAGATCTCCGACGGAATGATGCAGGGAATAGTGGACCGGTACATGGAGATAAGCAGCTTCCATCTGCAGGTGACACTGGCCGATTCCGAAGCGGTTGAACAGGAGGATGAGCTTCTTGAGAAGATTAGGAATATCGAAGGGGTGACATATACTTTCCCATATACCCAGGGGGGAGGAATCCTCTATGGCGAGAAGGGGCGTACAGGAATAACAGTACGGGGAATCCCCGACACCCTTTTTAAGGATGATGAGGGCTTCAGCCGTTACATTACAGTCAAAGAAGGGGAGTTCGACCTCTCGGAGCCCGACAGCCTTATAATAAGCTCAGAGACAGCCCAGCGGATCAAGGCAGGGGTGGGGGATGAGATAAAGCTCCTCACTGCCAAGGTGGTGCCTGGAAGACCTATGCTGCTCCGCCCGACCAGATTCACAGTAAAAGGAATCTACAGCTCGGGGTATCAGGAGCTGGATATGCTCTCTGCCTTCATAACCCAGGAGTATGGGGAGAAGCTTTTCAAGGAGGATTCCAGCCGGATGATAGGTGTCAAGACAGCTAATCCACATACTGGAGAGCTCTATGCCATAGCCGACGAGATACGCTACCTTTCCGACGGCATCAGGGTTGCGGACTGGGAGGTGCTCAACGACAGCCTTGTTGCATCTCTCAATACAACCAAGAAGTTCCTGGTCTTCATCATGATACTCATCATGGGGGTTGCATCGGTAAACATCTCCTCTTCCATGATAATGATGGTGATCTCAAAACGGCAGGATATAGCGCTGCTCAAGAGCGCCGGCGCCTCCGACAGCGATGTCTCCAGCATATTCGTCCTCACCGGCCTTTTCATCGGCATCTGTGCCGCCGCCCTGGGCACTGCCTTCGGCATAGCGGCCGCCATAAACATAAACGAGATCATCGACTTCATAGGGGCGGTGCTCCACTTCGACCTGTTCGACGCCGACTACTATCTGGAGAAGATTCCTGTGGAGCTGGATCTTTTCAAGTTGTCCGGGGCGGCGGCTCTGGCTGTGCTCTTCGCAGTGGTGGCCTCCTGGCTTCCTGCCCGTCGCGCCGGCCGCATAAACCCTGTGGAGATATTCAGAAAGCATTAAATTTTCAAGGAGGAAAATATGCCATACATTGCAATCAAGGCTTGGCCTAAGGATCCAGAGATCAAAAAAAGAGTAGCGGAAAGAATCAACCAGGTGTTCCTGGAGGAGTGGGGCTGCCCGCAGAAGGCTATCTCTATCTCTTTTGAGGAAGTTGCGCCAGAGAAATGGGACGAGACTGTAGTTAAGCCTGAGATTCTGCCGAAATCCGACAAGATGTTCATCCTGGACGGCGAGAAGAAGTTCTGATAAAAAAAAGGTGCTGCCTTTTACAGCAGCACCATATTCAGTCGGGCTGACCGAACTCGAATCGGTGACCCCAAGTCCCCCAGACTTGTACGCTAACCAACTGCGCTACAGCCCGATGTTCGCTCTATTTCCGGCTTACCGGTCCTCCGGTGCCATTGGGAAGCCCTGAACCAGCTCGTCGCTGAGCGCCTCCTTAATCTCTGTCACCTTGACATCGAAGAAGAGGGCCTTTCCTGCCAGCGGATGGTTCGCATCCACAGTAACTTTGTCCCCATCAACCTTGATTACAGTAAGAATGTAGGGAACATCATCGATGGCAGTCTCAAACTCCATCCCTACCTTGACCTCTTTCTGGACCTCGTTCAGCTCCTCGTCGTCCCCCATCTTGCTAAGGAAGTTCTCCTTGGGCAGTGTGAAAACCATGTTCTCGTCCCTGAGGCCATAACCTTTCTCGGGCGGAACTGCGACCGAAAGGGTATCTCCGATCTTCTTTCCCTCAAGGGCCTCCTCAAGGCCTTTGACTATATTCTTGAATCCGTGGAGATATGTCAGTGTATTCTTCTCCTCAAGGACATTTCCGTGCTCATCCTTAAGGGAGTATTCAATTGTAACAACTTTCTTCCGTTCTACAATCGGTGTCTTCTCTTTTGCCATCACTTTCTCCTGAGGGCCATGGTGCAGATTTTCTCGCACAGCTGGCCAAACGATATTCCAACAGCTTTTGCCGACTTCGGCAAGAGGCTGGCACTGGTCATTCCAGGCAATGTGTTTATCTCGAGCACATAGAGGTTGTCATCCTTGTCCAGACGGAAGTCTACCCGGCAGTAGCTCTCTATCTTGGCAGCCTTTGCCGCATCCAGTGCAATCTGCCGCATCCTGTCCGACAGCTCCTTGCTTATCGGGGCAGGGAAGATCTCCTCGGATCCTCCGGGCATATATTTACTCTGGTAGTCGAAAATCTCCGACAGCTTGGGGATGATCTCTCCAGCAGCCAGGGCCTGGCCGTCAAGAACACCCACGGTGAACTCCCGCCCAGGGATGAACTGCTCCAGCATCACCTCTGTATCATAAGTATACGCAATTTTGACAGCATTGTCAAAATCCTTGATATCCTTGACCACGGTAAGACCCACTGTGGAACCCTCTTTATTAGGCTTTACCACCAGGGGCAGACCCAGCTTTGCCACAGCTTCCTCGGCAGTAAGGGGCATCATGAGCCACTTAGGGGTGGGGACACCATGCCTTACAAACAGTGTCTTGGTTATATCCTTGTCCATGCAGCAGGCGCTTGATGTGTGGTTAGGGCCGGTGTAAGGAATTCCCATTATGTCCAGGAAGCCCTGCATCATGCCGTTCTCGCCGTTGCCGCCGTGGAGGGCGAGGAAACATACATCCCTGTCCTCCAGCCTGCCGTCCTGAATCAGGGGCAGAAGACCGTTCTTCATCATCTGGAGACTGCTTATATCCGGTGGCAGCGGCTTTATGGTGTTGCTCAGGAATGCAGCCTCATCCTCCGGCCTTACCAGTCCCATAGCTGTATCGATGGCTATGACATCGTGTCCCAGTTCCTTCAATGCCTTGTAAACCTGTGATGCACTTGATATGGAAACATCACGCTCAGAGCTCTGTCCGCCGAAAAGTACAGCTATCTTCATTTTTTCCTCCACATTTTTTATCGGCAGCAGTCGGGCACTATATAACATTAAGTTATATTTATTGAATATTAACTTGTATTTTGATAAAATATAGGGGTAAAAATCATTTAAAAGAGGTATTTATGGCAGTTTCATCTCAGATTGTAGAATCCATGAAAAATTCCTCCTGGATCCGCAAGATGTTTGAGGCAGGTGCAGAGCTTGCCGCAAAGTATGGGGCAGAGAATGTCTTTGACTTTACTCTTGGAAATCCTAACATCGAACCCCCTGCAGAGGTTGAGCAGATTCTTATCGACTATATAAAGACCCCGGCCAAGGGAAAATACGGCTACATGGCCAACGCCGGCTATCTGGATGTACGCCAGAAGGTGGCAGACTATGTTGGCAGCATCGAGAAGGTCAAGATTCCGGCCAAGAACGTAATCATGTCCTGCGGGGCAGCCGGCGGTATGAACTCAGTCCTCAAGACTATCCTGAACCCGGGCGACAACGTGGTGGTGAGCGCTCCGTTCTTCGCAGAGTATACCGCATATGCGGCAAACCACGGCGGAAAGCTTATCGCTGTGCCATGCAAGGATGACCTGGACCTTAACCTGGAAGGGCTTGAGAAGGTGATCGACAGGCACACAGCTGCTATGATCATCAACTCCCCAAACAACCCGTCGGGCCGCGTATATCCGCAGGAGACCATTAACAAGCTGGCAGAGCTTCTGCGCAGGAAGAGCGTGGAATACTCCAGAGCCATCTACCTTATCAGCGACGAGCCATACAAGAAGATAATCTTCGACGGCAACACAGTTCCAGGAACATTCGCAGCCTACGAGAACTCAATCATAAGCACATCATTCTCCAAAGACCTCTCTATTCCGGGCCAGCGGATCGGCTATGTGGTTGTGAGCCCCAAGGCTGAGGATGTGAGCATGCTGATCGACGGCATTGTGCTGTGCACCAGAGTGCTTGGCTATGTGAATGCACCGGCTGTGATGCAGAAGGTTGTGGCCGAGATGCTTGGAAAGAGCGTTGACATAAGCTTCTACGAGAAGAAGAGAAACAGGATCTGCGAGATTCTGGGCAATATAGGTTATGAGTTCGTGAAGCCTGAGGGGGCTTTCTACCTGTTCCCCAAGGCTCCGGGCGGCGATGACCTTAAGGCTGTTGATACACTGCAGAAGGAGAATGTGCTGGTTGTCCCAGGCCGCGGTTTCGGCGCTCCTGGCTACTTCCGCATAGCGTTCTGTGTGGCGGACTCAGTTATCGAGGGCTCTGCAAAGGGCTTCGAGAGAGCATATAAGGTTTTGAGAAAGGAGATTTGAAATGTCTGAACTTGTTTTGTTGGGAGATGAGGCTGTAGCCCTTGGAGCGCTCCATGCCGGGCTTTCCGGCGCCTATGGATACCCTGGCACACCTTCGTCCGAAATCCTTGAATATCTTATAAACGAGGCAGAGAAGACCGGATCTATCCGGGCCACCTGGAGCAGCAACGAGAAGACTGCTTACGAGGAGGCGCTGGGAACATCCTTTGCCGGAAAGCGTGCCATTGTGACCATGAAGCATGTGGGACTCAATGTGGCAGCCGACCCATTCATGAACTCTGCACTTTTGAAAATCAACGGTGGTCTGGTAATCGTGGTTGCAGATGACCCGGGCATGCACTCCTCTCAGGGAGAGCAGGATTCCCGCTTCTTCGCAGACTTTGCCAAGGTGCCGTGCTTTGAGCCTACCAACCAGCAGGAAGCCTACGAGATGACACGGGAGGCATTTGACCTTTCAGAGAAATGGAAGGTTCCGGTCCTTATCAGGATGGTGACCCGTCTGGCGCACTCAAGGGCAGTGATTACCCCGTGGGATAAGATCCGGCCGCAGAACCCGGTCAAGAAGACCGAGGAGACAAGGGGCTGGAGACTGCTCCCTGCAATCGCACAGAAGCTGTGGACCGATCTGCTTGAGACAAACAAGGAGTTCAACGCTTATTCAGAGTCAACACCTTTCAATAAGCTGACCATTAACCCGGACTACAAGAAAGTGGGAATCATCACCACAGGTCTGGGCAAGAACTATTTTGAGGAGAACCTTGCAGACATGGGTGTAAAGCCATCCCACCTGCATATCGGCTTCTATCCGGCACCGGTGGAGAAGATCCGCAAGCTGGCAGAAAGCGTAGACAAGATCCTGGTCATCGAGGAAGGGTATCCGTTCCTGGAGACCAAGCTCCGGGGCATCCTGCCACAGAACATCGCCATCGAAGGCAAGCTGGACAGCAAGGTGCCTATGACTGGCGAGCTCGATCCAGATGTTGTACGCCCTGCGCTGGGCCTTGAGAAGATTGCCACCAAGAAGGTGGAGGGACTTCCGGGACGGCCACCGCAGCTGTGCCAGGGATGCCCGCATGTGGACACCTACGAGGCTCTTAACCTGGCTGTAAAGGATTATCCGCAGCACATTGTGGCATCCGACATCGGCTGCTACTCGCTGGGTGCTCTTCCTCCATACAATGCAATAGAGACAATAATCTGCATGGGCGCTTCCATCGGAACAGCACAGGGTGCTGCTGAGGCTGGGCTCAAGCCTGCAGTCGCAGTCATCGGCGACAGCACATTCTATCACTCAGGCCTTACAGGGCTTGTCAATGCAGTTGCCGCAAACGCACCTATCACCCTGATCATCCTGGACAACTCCACAGTTGCCATGACAGGCGGCCAGACAACAATTCTCCCATCAAGCAAGCTCTACAACCTGGTTGTAGGACTTGGCGCAGATCCTGAGCATGTGAAGACCATTGTTCCAATCAAGAAGAACCTGGAGGAGAATGCTGCCATCATCAAGAAGGAGATGGAGTACGAGGGACTTTCTGTGATCCTGTCTGTACGGGAGTGTCTGGAAGAGGCTAAGCGTCGCATCAAGAGGGAGGCTCTGAAGAAATGAAATACGATATTATTCTTGCAGGTGTAGGCGGACAGGGAGTTCTTTCCCTGGCTGCAATCATAGCTAAAGGTGCCATGAAGGATGGCCTCCAGGTGCGCCAGTCAGAGGTGCACGGAATGTCACAGCGGGGCGGTGCAGTAATGTCCCACCTAAGGCTTTCCGACTCCAACATCTCAAGCGACCTGGTGCGCAAAGGAACAGCAAACCTGATCCTTGGAATGGAACCTATGGAAGTGCTCCGGTACTCCGAGTTCCTGGCTCCGGATGGTGTCATCATCACAGCCAAAGAGCCTTTCATCAACATTCCTAACTACCCTGAGATTCAGGGAGTTTACGATAAGGTGAACACATTCAAGGGCTCCCGTCTGGTCGAGTCTGTGGCTCTGGCCAAGGAGGCTGGAAACGCAAGGGCTGTCAACATGGTTGTAATCGGTGCCGCAGCATCGGTGCTCCCTGTAAAGGCAGAATCCCTTAAGGCTGCCATTAGCGAGCTGTTTGCGGCCAAGGGTGCAGAGACAGTTGCAAAGAACCTTAAGGCTTTTGATTTAGGATTAGGAAAATAACAGATTTATGGCAGAGGTGAGTGTACTTAAAGAGAAGATCCGCGCTGTTCTCCCGGATATCAGGGAACTGAAGCATCAGCTGCATCAGATCCCGGAGATTGCATTCAAGGAGTACAAGACCTCTGCCAAAATCCGTGAATATCTGGAACAGCTGGGGCTGCCGATTCTTCCTTCTACCCTGGGAACTGATGTGACAGCCCTGCTTGTGGGGGAAAAGCCAGGACCGGTAATTTTGGTGCGTTCTGATATTGATGCACTTCCCATAGTGGAAGGGACAGGTCTGCCTTATGCATCAGAGCATCCCGGTTTTTCCCACACCTGCGGCCACGACGGTCATATGGCGACAGTGCTGGGTACAGCTGCTGTCCTTTCCCAGATGAAGGAGCAGATAAAAGGGACAGTAAAGTTTCTTTTCCAGCCGGCCGAGGAGAGCGACGCCGGGGCAAAATCCCTGGTGGAGTCCGGTTACCTTGAGCAGGAGCCAAGGCCGGATGAGGCTTATTCTTTCCATGGCTGGCCTGGTATACCCTTTGGCACTGTGGAGTGCTGCATCGGTCCTATCATGGCCAATACCAACGACTTCGAGATAACTATAAACGGCGGAGGCGGCCATGGTGCAATGCCCGAGAAGGCGGTGGATCTGGTTGAGGCAGCATCCCGCTTTATACTGGATATGAAACAGTGCGCAAAAGAGCTGAATTCACAGGAGAATCCGGCTGTGATATCAGTGTGCTCAGCTATAGGCGGCAGTACATTCAATGTGTTCCCCGAGAAAGTTGTACTCAAGGGGACAACCCGCTACCTGAACGACGAGACAGGCAGCAAGATAAAGAAAGCAATGAGGGAATCTCTGGACAGACAGATTCTTTCATTAGGTGCCAGATACAATATAGTGGCACCAAAGCCCGACTATGTGTCGGTGGATAACGATAAAGCCCTGTACCAGCGGGCTGCCGAAGTGGCAGCCAAGTATCTGGGGCAGGATAAATGGAACGGAGAGGGAGTCTGCTCTATGTGCGGAGACGACTTCGGATTTATCACACGGAAAATAAGGAGCCTCTACTTCCATTTAGGAATGGGAGAGGATAGCCCGTCACTGCATAACCCGGCTTATATATTCAAGGATGAGGCTTTGGAAAGCGCAATCTTTATGATGTGCGGCCTGGTGCTGGAGCGATAAATGTTTGATTTGGAAAAAAGGAGCAATAATATATGAAGCGGAACGATATCGAGAAAGTGCTTATTATCGGATCTGGCCCTATTGTGATCGGCCAGGCATGCGAGTTCGACTATTCTGGAACACAGGCCTGCAAAGCCTTGAGAGAGCAGGGCTACAAGATAGTCCTGGTGAACTCAAACCCAGCAACCATTATGACTGACCCGGTGATGGCAGATGCAACGTATATCGAGCCGCTGAATGTAGAACGGCTTGCCCAGATCATAGACAAGGAGCGGCCCGACGCACTGCTGCCTAACTTGGGCGGCCAGACCGGACTCAACCTGGCCTGCGAGCTGAACAAGGCAGGCGTTCTGGACAAATACGGCGTCAAAGTTATCGGTGTAAACCTGGATGCCATTGAGCGTGGCGAGGACCGGGAGATCTTCAAGGAGACCATGAAAGGGCTTGGAATCGAGACCCCACGTTCCGGAATCTGCCACACAGTGGCTGAGGCCGAGGCTATTGCCGCCGACATAGGCTTCCCGGTAGTAGTGCGCCCTGCATATACCATGGGCGGCCAGGGAGGCGGCTTCTGCTACAACGTTGAGGAGCTCCGCACCATAACACGGAACGGCCTTGAGCTTTCCCTTACACACCAATGCCTTATCGAGGAGTCTATCCTAGGCTGGGAAGAGCTGGAGGTTGAGGTTGTACGGGACTCAAAGAACCAGATGGTCGCAATCTGCTTTATCGAGAATATCGATGCAGTGGGTGTCCACACCGGCGACTCCTTCTGTTCCGCACCTTTCCTTACTATAGATAAAGAGCTTGAGAAAAAGCTTCAGGATATGGCTTTCAGGATTGTAGAGCGCATCGGAGTTATCGGCGGCACCAACGTGCAGTTCGCCCACAACCCCAAGACAGGCCGTGTGGTCATCATCGAGATCAACCCGCGTACATCCCGCTCATCTGCCCTTGCTTCCAAGGCCACAGGTTTCCCGATCGCACTCATCTCTGCAAAGCTGGCATCGGGTCTTACACTGGACGAGATCCCATACTGGAGGGACGGCACCCTGGACAAATACACACCAGGCGGAGCCCCAGATGGCGACTATGTGGTGCTTAAATTCGCACGGTGGGCATTCGAGAAATTCCGCGGCGTAGAAGACAGCCTGGGTACATCGATGAAGGCGGTGGGCGAGGTTATGGCTATCGGCAAGACATTCAAGGAGACCTTCCAGAAGGCTATCCGCGGTCTTGAGAACGGTCGTGCCGGACTCGGCTTTGCCAAGGACTTCAACAAAAAGAGCGCCGAAGAGCTCTGCGACATGCTCAAGGTTGCATCCAGCGAGCGCTACTTCCTTCTTTACGAGGCTATCCGCAAGGGTGTCTCTGTCCAGAAGCTTCACGAGATCACATTTGTCAAAGAATACTTCCTCCAGCAGATGAAAGAGCTGGTCGACTTCGAGGAAGAGCTCCTCAAGAACCCGGGTCGTGTCCCTTCCGACGATATGCTTATCAAGGCGAAGAAGGACGGCTTCTCCGACAAATATCTTGCAAAGATCCTCAAGGTGAGCGAGAAAGATATCCGCAAGAAGCGGAATGAGCTGGGAATCAGGGAGGGATGGTTTGCAGTGCCGGTAAGCGGTGTCAAGAACGCAAGCTACTACTATTCCTCCTACAATGTGCCTGATGCATCCAAGGCGACAGACAATAAGAAGAAGATCATGATCCTGGGCGGTGGACCCAACAGAATCGGACAGGGAATCGAGTTCGACTACTGCTGCTGCCACGCCGCAATGCAGCTTAAGGAGCTGGGTTACGAGACCATCATAGTAAACTGCAACCCGGAGACTGTATCCACCGACTACGACACATCGGACAAGCTCTACTTCGAGCCAGTGACTGCCGAGGATGTCCTCCAGATCTACGAGAAGGAGAAACCCTACGGAATCATCGTTCAGTTCGGCGGCCAGACACCTCTCAATATTGCACGTGAGCTTCAGGAGAGCGGTGTGAACATCCTTGGAACATCCATCGACTCCATCGATATTGCCGAGGACCGTGACCTGTTCCGGAAGATGATGGACAACCTGCAGATTCCAATGCCAGAGAGCGGCATGGCTGTGGACTTTGACGAGGCCAAGGCTATTGCCGAGAAGATTGGCTATCCGATTATGATCAGACCTTCCTTTGTGCTGGGAGGCCGCGGTATGGAGGTGATCTACGACGAGGCCACACTCAAGGAGTATGTGGAGAAGGCAGTAGGTGTCACACCGGACCGGCCGCTCCTTATAGACCGGTTCCTCAAGAATGCCCTTGAGTGTGAGGCCGATGCCCTTGCAGACGGCGAGCATGTCTATATCCCTGCAGTTATGGAGCATGTGGAGCTGGCCGGAATCCATTCTGGCGACAGCGCATGTGTTATCCCCCCTGTATCAATCGATCAGGAGCACCTGGACACAATCAAGCAGTACACCAAGAAGATTGCAGAGTCGCTCCATGTGTGCGGACTTATGAATATGCAGTACGCCATCGAGGATGGCAAGGTATATGTGATCGAGGCAAACCCACGGGCTTCCCGTACAGTGCCGCTGGTATCCAAGGTATGTAACACCCAGATGGCACGGCTTGCCACACGGCTTATGCTGGGCGAGAGCCTCCAGAGCCTGGGCCTTAAGGAAAAGGTTATTCCTCATTTTGGTGCTAAGGAAGCAGTATTCCCATTCTCACGGTTCCCTGGCGTAGACCCGATCCTTGGACCTGAGATGCGTTCAACAGGCGAGGTTCTGGGCCTAGCCGACAACTATCCGCTTGCCTTCTATAAATCACAGGAGGCGGCCGGCTGCGGACTCCCACATGCCCCTACAGCATGGGAGAACAAGAAGGTGCTCATCTCACTCAGCGACACCCATACACAGGAAGAGCAGGTGCTCACAATCGGAAAGACATTCAAGAAGCTGGGCTTCACAATTCTGGCCACCGAGGGTACAGCAAACTTCTACAACGATCACGGTGTAAAGTGCGAGAAAGTGAACAAGATAGGCGAGGGGCGTCCAGATGTGGTTGACCTTATCCTGAACAATGAAGTATGCTTAGCTATCAATACACCTAGGGCAAAACGGAACTATGCCGAGGATCGGAAGACTATCCGCAAAGCCTGCCTTAAATACAAGGTGCCATACATCACCACACTGGCCGGAGCGCTGGCTGCAGTCAAAGGCATTGAGTCGGTGAAGAATGGAATCGGCGGCGAAGGTGGCGTGAAGAGCCTTCAGGAGTACCATGCTCAGGTGAAGTGATAAACACGGGCAATAGCGCAGTTGGTAGCGCGCAACGTTCGGGACGTTGAGGTCGGCGGTTCGAATCCGCCTTGCCCGACTGAGTATATAGCACCACAGGAAACTGCGGTGCTTTTTTTTATGGAAAAGTGGACATTTTTACCTTAAAAGTCATGGAAAAGTGGAAAAAATTGACAAAAAATCCATGGAAAAAAGGAAATTTTGTTTGCAAAATCCATGGAAAAGTGGTAAAATTACCATATGTTAAGACGTAAGATACTTGATAAAATCTATGATTTCTACAGGGATAACCCCAACAGAGCCCTCCTTATAACAGGCGCCAGGCAGGTGGGCAAATCTTACATCATAGAACAGTATGCCAAAAAGCGGTTCAAATCCTTCATAAAAATTGACTTCATAAAAAATCCTGAGTATAAGAAGTTGTTCGATGGAGCTCTGGGCGCAGATGAATTATTGTTAAGAATATCCTCTGTATTCGGAAAAGATATGGTTCCCGGAAAAACTCTGATTTTCTTTGATGAAGTCCAGGAATGCAAGGAGATTGTCACCCAGATCAAGTATCTGGTACAGGATGGCCGGTATACCTATATCTTAAGCGGTTCTCTGCTTGGTGTTATTTTCAACGATCTCCTTTCTGTACCGGTCGGGTACATGGGGATTCTGCAGATGTTCCCTCTGGATTTTGAGGAGTTTGCCTGGGCCAATGGGGTGGACGACAAGGTTATAGATGCCTTGAAGTACTCTTTTGACACCAAGACCCCGGTAGACAGTTTTATCCATAACAGAATGCTTGAGCTTGTCCGGCTGTATCTGATAATAGGGGGAATGCCTGCCTCTGTAGAGACATTTGTAAACAGCAATAATCTCTATTCAGTGCTGGATGTCCAGAAAAATATCATAGAGCTGTATAAAAAAGATATCTCTAAATACGATAAAGAGGAAAAACTGTACCTTAACGAGATTTTTGACCTTATCCCAAGTGAGCTGAATTCTAAGAACAAGCGGTTTATCCTTAAGAAACTGAACGAGAACGCAAAGATAAAGAAGTTCAATAACAGTTTCCTATGGCTCAAGAATGCCGGTGTGGCTCTGCCTGTTTATGTGGCAGAAGAACCGCAGATTCCGCTGGTTATCTCCAAGGCAACTAATCTGTTCAAGCTTTTTATGGGCGATGTGGGACTTTTAGCTTCCCAGTATGCAGATGGTATACAGGTAAAAATACTTGAGCAGAAGATTGATATAAACTTCGGTGCCATCTATGAGAATATGGTGGCCCAGGAGCTGTCTGCCCATGGTTTTGCACTGTACTACTACAACAGCAAGAAGTTCGGCGAGCTGGATTTTCTTGTTGAGTGTGATGATAAGGTTATCCCTATCGAGGTCAAATCTGGGAAGGATTATTATCGGCATAAAGCTATGAACAACCTGATTGGCAATAAGGAATATGGACTGAAAGCCGGATATGTGTTCTGCAACGGAAATATCGAGAAAAAGGGGAGTGTGACCTATCTGCCGATTTATATGGTCATGTTCCTCAAGAAAAAAGAACTGGACAAAAATTTAATTTACAATATTGATTTTTCAGATTTGAACAGTTTTGTTACTGAGAATAAAGAAAAATATGGTAGAATATCTTATGGCAAAAGTAAAAAAACAAATCAGCTTTGAAGATGCCCTTTGGGGTGCCTGTGACAAGTTGCGGGGTACAGTTGAGCCTGCAGAGTATAAGCATGTAGTTTTAAGCCTTATATTCCTTAAGTTTGTAAACGACAAGTTCGAGACCAGGCGCAAGGAGCTTATTGCAGACGGCAAGGAAAAATATGTGGATGTCCAGTCATTCTACACCATGAAGAATGTATTCTTCCTGCCAGAGGTAAGCCGCTGGTCGTATATAATGCAGAATGCAAAGCAGAACGATATTGCTATCAAGATTGATACTGCCCTAAGCACAATAGAAAAACAGAACCCCAGCCTTCGGGGAGCTTTGCCAGACAACTACTATTCCAGGTTGAGCCTTGATGTCTCCAAGCTGGCTTCGCTTCTGGATGAAATAAACAATATCCAGACCGATGCGGACAAAGAAAACGATATCATGGGCCGGGTATACGAATACTTCCTTACAAAGTTTGCTATCCAGGAGGGAAAAGGCAAAGGAGAATTCTACACGCCTAAATCGGTGGTAAACCTTATTGCCGAAATGATCGAGCCATATAAAGGTAAGATTTATGACCCATGCTGCGGTTCCGGCGGTATGTTTGTTCAGTCCTTAAAGTTTGTGGAAAGCCATGCCGGAAGTGCCAAAGATATTTCTGTCTATGGGCAGGAAGGAATAACTACTACTTATAAGATGGCCAAGATGAACTTGGCTATCCGCGGTATTCCCTGCGATCTGGGAGAAAAAGCTGCAAATTCTTTCACAAATGACTTGCATCCCGACCTTAGGGCCGACTATATCATGGCAAATCCCCCATTCAACCAGAAGGACTGGCGTGCAGAGAATGAGCTTGTAGATGATGCCCGCTGGAGAGGTTATGTGGTGCCACCTACAAGCAATGCAAATTATGGGTGGATTCTGCACATGGTAAGCAAGCTCAGTACAAATGGAGTTGCCGGATTTCTGCTGGCAAACGGAGCATTGAGCGGTGAAGGGCAGGAACTTGAAATACGTAAGCAGCTTATAGAGAACAATCTTGTGGAAGCAATAGTCATTCTGCCAAGGAACCTTTTTTATACTACAAATATTAGTGTAACTCTCTGGATAATAAACAAGAACAAAAAAGCCCGCATTGTTGATCATAACGGTATTGTCAAGAACTATAGAAACAGGGAAGAAGAAGTCCTGTTCATGGATTTACGCCAGATGGGTTCACCATTTGAAAAAAAATATATCGAGCTTACACAGACCGACCGGGATAAAGTGACTGGTACATTCCACTCTTGGCAACAGACCGATACCTACAAGGATTATAACGATATTCCTGAATTCTGTTACAGCGCGACAAAGAAGGAGATTGCAGAGAAAGGATATAACCTTGTTCCAAGCAGATATATAGAATTTGTAAACAGGGATGAGACTGAAAATTTTGAAACAAGTATGAAACAACTGCAATCAGAATTGACAGAATTGTTTAAGGCAGAAGAGGAGAATAAAAAAGAGCTTCTTGCTGTATTTAAGGAACTTGGGTATGAGATAAAACTATAAGGTAGAAAATGAAGGCAAATTATAGAAAGTTAAGTGAAATTGTTGAACTCATAGATGAACGAAATACAGATGGAAAAGTTCAAAATTTGATTGGAGTTAGTATTGATAAATGCTTTATAAAATCTGTGGCAAATACAATTGGAACTGACTTGTCAAAATATAGCGTAATTCATAAAAATGATTTTGCCTGTTCATTAATGCAAGTTAGTCGAGATGGGAAAATACCTATTGCTTGTCTAAAAGAGTATGATGAAGCAATTATGTCCCCGGCCTATTATATTTTCAGAATAAAAAACACATTTGAGGTTTTACCAGATTATCTTGCCATGTGGTTTATGAGAACTGAATTTGACAGGGAAGCCTCATATGTTGCTGTTGGTGGAGTTCGAGGAAGTATGCCATGGGAAGTTTTTTGTGATATGAAACTTGCAGTTCCGTCTATAACCGAACAGCAGAAAATTATAAATAACTACAACACCATTACTCGCCGGATTGATATTTTACAGAAGATTAATGAAAAGCTGGAAAAGACAGCACAGTGTTTGTTTGAGAACATATTTAAACATGAATTACAAAAAGAAGAGATATCCTTTACTGATGTAATTGATTTATTAGGTGGTGGAACTCCTTGTACAACTGAAAATGCATATTGGAATGGAAATATATCTTTTTTTGCACCAGCCGATATTGATAAATCTATTTACTGTTTTAGGACTGATAAAACTCTTACAGAAGAAGGCTTAAATAATTGTTCAAGCAAATTATATCCTGAAAATACAACCTTTGTTACATGTCGTGGAACTGTAGGAAAACTGGCATTGGCAGGGAAACCAATGGCAATGAATCAATCTTGCTATGCATTAAAGGATAAAAAGGGGCAATATCCTTTCTTTACATATTCCTTTTCAAAATTTGCTGTTTCAAAATTAAAAAATAAAGCATCAGGAGCTGTTTTTAGTGCCCTTGTAACGAGAGATTTTGAGATGGAGAAAGTATTTAAACCCAATCTTGAAAAAATGACAGAATATGAAACAAAGGCTTCATCAATTTTCGAAAATATAAGTAGTAATGAAAAAGAAATTTTTAAACTGCAAGAATTAAAGCAGCTGGTAATATCACAGATTTTAAAGGGGTAAAAACAATGAAAGAAGAAAAAGTTAAAGAAAAAAAATATCCGATATTTATTAATAATAATCCACGTGGGGAAGATTCTTTTGAAGGGAAATCACACGAAAAAATTGCAAATTGTATAGTTAATCAACTTAAAGCAAATGAAAACTGTAACATAATTGGAATTGAAGGTTCATGGGGTTCAGGTAAATCAAATTTAGTAAAACTGATAAAAGACAAGTTAAAACAAAAAAATGGCCAAAAAACTAATGATTTTTTTATTTATACATATGATGTTTGGGGATATCAAAATGATTATTTAAAAAGATCTGTTCTTGAAAACCTTCTTACTTTTTTAATCAAAGATGAAGAAGGACCTCGTTTTTCAAGGGATTGGAATGATAGTTTGAAAAGATTGCTTTCTCGCAAAGAAACTATAGGTTCAAGAATTGTAAAAGAAATAAATGTATTTACAAAATTAAGTATAATAATGACTTTTGCTTATATAGCATTCTCTTTTTTGAAAGATCTTTTGTTTAAAAAAAATTATGATACGAACCATTTGCTTCAACTGATTATTTCTGTTGGATTTTTTTCTATATATATACTATTACTTATTTACTATTGGAAAAAATATAAGGAAAAATATGGAGAATCAGAAGTTTCTTTTTTTCAATGGATTTTTCACAGTTATTATGATTTTAAGAATGATGCAAAGTCAACAGGAGATTCAATTTCAACAAATACAGTTTATGAATCAGAAGCCTCAACAAGAGAGTTTAAGGATTATATAAAAAGTATTAATGAAAAATTGGAGAACAATCGTTTAATAATTGTATTTGATAATATTGATCGTTTACCAATTGAAAAAGTAAAAGAAGTATGGGCAATGATTAATATTCTTTTTGCTAATGATGATACCCCCAATATTAACGTTATAGTACCTTTTGATAGAAATCATATAATTTCTGCATTTAAAGAAGAAAATATTGAAATAAATGCTGATAATACTGGTAATACAAAACCTTATGATACAAAATTAGTTTCTTATGGAGACGATTTTATTAATAAAACATTTAATGTTGTTTTTAGAGTTTCTTTACCTACTATGTCCAATTGGAAGGCTTTTTTTAATGATTTATGGAAATATGCATTCAATGAAGATGTCGATTATTCTGTTTTACAAATATATGATTTGTTGACAATTGATAATCAAACTCCAAGAAAGATGATTGCTTTCATTAATGAATTTGTTTCCATTAGAAAAATATTTGACAAATTTGAAATTCCAGATAAATATATTGCACTCTTTATCTTTGGGAAGAATAAAATTCAAGCTAATCCAACTAAAGAAATATTAACTCCATCATTTTTAGGTGCCTTAAATTTTAAGTATGAGAAAGATGCAGATTTACAGAAATATTTATCTGCTCTTTATTACCAATTGAGTCCAGAGCTAGCTTTAGACTTGATTTATACTGACCAAATAGTTAAAGCTCTTGATAATAAGAATAGCGATTTATTACAAAAAATTAAAGCTTTAAATAATTTTTATCCAATTCTACAAAATGCTATTACTAAAATTACAAATATACCCAATACCGTTATTGTATTAAATGAAATTCTTGAGGATGGGCCTAACATGAATTTAATTAATACATGGGATTGTGTATATGATCAAATTAATACTTCTGAAAATATGCTACAGGAATATCAAGAGATATTAATATCAAAAATAACAAATAAAGATAAATATTTAAAACGAATACTGGATGAATTTGCAAATTCATCTAACTTCAAAATAGAAGATTACTTTTTAAGCTTAAAGCGTCTTTTGGATTTGAAAATTGGACTTACAATTCAAGACTTTTTTGTGAAAAAAGAAGTTGTACCCGCAGATTTTATTACATTTGTTGAGTTAGCAAAGGAAGATTATCAACAATATAGTATTACCTGCAATTTTAATGAATTAGATAAATATTTATCAAAGCAAAGCTCAGATTCGTTAAAAGTTTTAAATGCATTTAAATATATTAAAATTGATAATGAAAATAGTTTTTGGGGTTATAAAGCAAGAATAGAAGCAATAATTGATTCTAACCCTAATGATGAAAAAACAGTTCCTGCAATGTATGAAAGATTAAAAGAATTAGCTTTTCCTGTTTCTCATATTATTCCAGATCCGGCCATAGTGAATTTATTCGCAAAATTGAATCCTAAAGAGGATTTTTATTATGATTTAATATGTATGCGTATTTCTAGGTTGACAAGTTTCCAAGGTGGTAACAGTATTTTAGTAAACCAAATTATGACTAAGACTGAGACAGATTTCATAAGGCGAATTGCTAGTAAAATACATTATTATATAGATTTTGATAATTTGCTTCATAATATTTCCGTAATGAAAGGCTATCCTTTATATATAGAACTTTGCAAGGAATTAATTACTAATAATGAATATAATCAGGTAGCAATTCTTCATAAATTACTTTGTGATTATCAAATTATAAAAGACATAACAAAATTGGATTCGCAATATATTATTTCATGTTACAATTGGTGGGATTCTTATGAAACAATAACGGTAGAGAATATATCAGAAATTCCTATTTCTTATTTTGTGGATGCCAAGAAAAATCCAGATGAATTGTTTGAGCATTGTAATAAAACAGCAAATGAATATTTATTGAAAAAAAATAAAAATGATTGGATGAAAAGTATAGAAGCAGAATCCTATGATTATAAATTAATTTGTATCTTAGCTTTAAAGAATGAATATTGTTATGAGGCATTCCAAGAATTGATGATTAGTAAGGCTAAAAGTGAGAATGTTAAATTTAATAAGAATATAGCTGTAGAATTAGTAACATTGGCGTTAAAAAACGAAAGAAATCTTAGAACATTATTTAATGATATACGAGATTTGTTTTGCAATGGAAAACATGAAATGACTGAAGAGTTATTTGATTTCTTTGGTGAATGGCTATTTATGTATTCCGATATTACAGCTAAAAAAGAAGCTTTAAGAAGAATCTTACCAATAAAAATCATGGAAAAACCTTGTGTTATTTCAGTAATAATTTCGTATTCTGATATAGTTATAAAAATGATAAAAAATAGTGAAGATGAGGGACAAGATTTCAAGGAGAAAATTTCTACAATGGTAGAATATAAATCTGAAGATACTAGGTTCATAGATTTTGCAAAAAGACTTGGCATAGAATATAGAAATAGGGAAATAGAAACAACAAATGAATAAACTAAAGGATTATTCAAGGATATTTTAGGAGTGTCTCTTGAAGAAAGAGCAACATGTAACGAAATGCGGATGCAGATGGAGATTTCCCCTTTTTAAATATATAAAATATGCTGTATTAATTAATTTAGGAGAGACATAATGCAATTTGACGAGCATCAGCTTGAACTTTCAATAATAGAGCTGTTTGAGAACGAAGGATACATGCACCAGACCGGCGGGGATATCCACCGGGAGAAGAAAGAGGTGCTTATTCCTTATCTTTTGGAAAAATACCTTCTTCATCGGTATGCTAAGGAAGCTCTGATTGATTCTGAGATCAAAAGCATTATTTCCCTCCTTAAGAATATCTCCGGTAACGATTATGATGCGAACCGTGCAACCCTTGACCTGATATGCAACGGCTTTACATTGCGCAGGGAAGATGCTTCTAAAAAAGACCTATTTATACAGCTTATTGATTTTGACAATCCTGACAACAACTTCTTTGAGATAGTCAACCAGATAGAGATTCAGGGGCGGGATCAGCTCCGTATTCCTGATGGAATTGTATATGTGAATGGTATTCCTATGGTAGTACTTGAGTTCAAGTCTGCCATTAAAGAGAACACTACTATAGAGGATGCTTATAAGCAGCTTACAATCCGATATCGCCGTGATATTCCAGAACTTTTTAAGTACAACGCTTTTGTTGTGATAAGTGATGGTGTTAATAACAAGCTTGGTTCTTTGTTCAGCCCTTATGAGTATTTCTATGCATGGCGCAAGGTGGAAAGCTCAGATAAAGAGGCTGATGGAATCAGTTCTTTGATTACAATGGTCAGAGGATTGTTCAGGAAAGACCGGCTGGTAAGCGTGATACACGATTTTGTATACTTTCCGGATGCCACAAGCAAAGAGATTAAGATAGTCTGCCGGTATCCCCAGTTCTTTGCTACAAAAGCTCTTTGCTCCAGCATTCACAGGGCGTTAAAACCTGCTGGCGATGGAAAGGGTGGTGTCTATTTTGGTGCCACCGGAAGTGGAAAAAGCTACACTATGGTTTTCTTGAGCAGGCTTCTGATGCGGTCAGCTGAATTGAACAGCCCTACAATTGTTGTCATTACTGACCGTACAGACCTGGATGACCAGCTGGGGAAAATATTCCTGGAAAGCCGGAGCTATATCGGCGATGATAACATAGAGAACATAGAAAGCAGGGTTGACCTTGGGAAAAAACTCCGGGGCCGGAACAGCGGTGGTGTTTTCCTTACAACTATCCAGAAGTTCTGCGAGGATATCAAGCTTCTGAGTGACCGTTCTAACATCATCTGTATAAGTGATGAGGCGCACCGCAGCCAGAACAACCTGGAAGAACGGATAGTTATAAATGAGGAGAAAGGGATTGTAGAGCATAAATATGGCTTTGCCAGGTATCTCCATGATTCTCTGCCCAATGCCACTTATGTCGGCTTTACTGGAACTCCTATTGATGATATGAGACCTGTCTTCGGCGATATAGTCGACACCTACACTATGAAGGAATCGGTTGCCGACGGTATTACCGTAAATCTGGTATATGAGGGACGTGCCGCAAAAGTTATCCTGGATCAGGAGAAAGTTAAGGATATAGAACGGTATTATGCCCAGTGCGAAGAGGAAGGAGCAAACGAGTTCCAGATTCAGCAGAGCAAGAAAGCTGTGGCCAACCTTGATGCCATACTTGGCGACCCAGATGTGGTTGCTGCCGTTGCCAAAGATTTTATTCAGCATTATGAGAGCAGAGTAAGGGAAGGGGCGACTGTTATGGGCAAGGCTATGTTTGTCTGCTCTAACAGAGAGATTGCCTATCGCCTGTGGCAGAAGATAGTGGAACTGCGGCCTGAATGGAATAAACCTGCAGGAAAAGAGCCTGTCGAGATGGTCAAGATGGTTATGACCGAGAACAAGGCAAAGGATACCAAGGGACTCTTTGAACTTTTAGGAAACCACGAATACCGCAAGGAGCTGGACCGTCAGTTCAAGGATGAGAAATCAAATTTCAAGATTGCGATTGTCGTAGATATGTGGATCACTGGCTTTGACGTACCAAGCCTTGATACTATCTACATCTATAAGCCTCTCCAGAAACATACCCTTATCCAGACAATTTCCCGTGTAAACCGCACTTACAAGGGCAAGGACAAAGGCTTGATCGTCGATTATATCGGTATCAAAAAGGCCATGAATACTGCCTTGAAGCGCTATACTGCTGACGATAATGATGAATTTGAGGATACAGATAAAGCTGTTTCCATAGTGAAAGATCAGATAAGTGTGCTGGAAGGCATGTTAAGCAAATTTGATTCCAGTGCTTATTATACTGGTTCGCCGCTTGCCCAGCTTGAATGCCTGAACAGGGCTGTTGAATTTGTCCAGGCTACAGAGGATTTGGAGAAGCGTTTTATGCGTGCTGTCAAAATCCTTAAGAAAGCGTATAATCTATGTGTTTCCAGCGAATACATTTCTAAGGAAGAAAGGAATATCATCGGTTTCTATCTTGCAGTCCGTTCCATCCTTTGTAAACTTACAAAGGGCGATGCCCCGGACATCACCACTATGAACCATCATGTGGCTCAGCTGATTGATGAAGCTATTAAGTCCGATGGAGTTGAGGAACTGTTTACTGTTGGCAAGAATATTAATGTCGACCTGTTCAGCCCTAAATATTTGGAAAAAATTAACAGCCTGAAACTGCCAAATACAAAAGTTAAGCTTCTGAATCATCTGCTTCAGATGCTGTTAAGCGATTACCAGAAGACAAACAAGATAAAAGCCATGGAGTTCGGGGAACGGCTTAAGAAGCTGGTGGATGCTTACAATAACCGCCATTACGATGAATACACAGTTAAAGTAATTGATGAAGTCACAAAGCAACTGAATGATCTGTTCAATGATATTCTGAAGGATAAGGAAAAGTTCAAAGAACTGGGAATCTCGTTTGAGGAAAAGGCTTTCTACGATATTCTTGTATCATGTGCTAAGAAATTCCACTTCGAGAACCAGTATTCGGACAACAAGATGAAAGACCTGGCTAAGAAAGTTAAGCTGCTTGTGGATGACAAGACCCGTTATACTGACTGGGATCAGCGTATTGACGTGAAGGCTGAGCTGGAGTCTGATTTGATTATTCTGCTGGATGAGAACGGTTATCCGCCAGTTCCACGAAATGAGGTTTATGCCGAAGTATTCGAGCAGGCCGAAAACTTTAAGAAATATAATGCATCGTGATTGATAAAGTCACATAAAAGTCACAATAAATGTGACAAAATTGTAAATATATGTTACAATACAAATGTGAAAGAGCTTGATTTTGAACAATACATCCGTGAAGGTGAGCCGGATCAGAAAGAGAAAAGTATTGCCTGGTCTATAGCCACAGGTCTCCAGCAAGTTGATGGTCTTACCCCATCTCCTTACCTGTATTCTCTTGCAAAACGCAATATTGAAGGCGAAATCTCTATCAAGGAAGTAAAGCAGTTAATTGAAAGCTACTATGAATCAAGAAAAAATAGGACTGCAGAAGAAGAAAAAGAAAGAGAAGCTGATGAGGTTTCTTCCAGAATAACCGAATTAGTTGAGGAATATTCCTTCAGTTTCAATATAAGTCAACTTCTTTCAATCCATGAGCGTTTATTTAAAGGAGTTCTTTTCAGGGTAAAAGCTGGTAAATTTCGGAGCTATAACATCACAAAAAAAGAATGGGCTTTAGATGGGGACACTGTTTTATATGCTCCATATGAATTAATTGAAGAAACACTGAGATATGATTTTGATGAAGAACGTAAATTTAATTATTCCAAATTATCAAAGGAAGAGATAGTCGATCATATTACACAGTTTGTTGCCAATATTTGGCAAGTTCATCCATTTGGAGAAGGAAATACTCGGACAACAGCTGTTTTTGTCATAAAGTATCTTCGTTCTCTTGGCTTTATAGTTGGTAATGAACCATTTAAAACAAACAGCTGGTATTTCCGTAACTCACTGGTGAGAGCAAATTATTCCAATGTCAAGAAAGGGATTTATTCAAATTTAGATTTTCTGAGACGCTTTTTCCGTAATCTCCTGCTTGGGGAGCGTAATGAATTAAAGAACAGGTTTACCCATATTCGTTATACCGAAAAGATCACTGAAAAGTCACATAAAAGTCACAGTAAAATCACAGTAAATTTAACAAGAGTGCAACAGAATATCCTTGAAGCTATAGCCGAAGACAATAGTATTTCACAAACTGAACTTGCTCAAAAGCTTTCACTTGCCCGCGAAACGATTAACCGAAATATGAAAAAGCTTAAAGATATGGGGCTTATCAAACGTGTTGGTGCTAAAAAAAATGGGCACTGGGATATTGAGTAGCGTTTTTCAATAATCCTATGCTATAATACATAGCGTATTCAGATCCGAGGAGGAAAAAATGATTATAAAGGCAGTCAAACTGTATGAGAATGGGTTTATGGTCCAGCCTTTTGCCATGGGCGGCGAGGATGGAATGGATAAGTTCGACCCTGCTGTGCGCTACCGTTCTTCGCTCCAGAACTTTGTCATCGACACTGGAAAGGAGGTCATACTGGTAGATACAGGACTGCCCAAGGAGTTCCCAGGACAGGTGCCCGACGACAAGACCATGATCTACATGGGCAAGAAGATCAAGGATTATGTGAGCGCCCTGGAAGAGGCTGGCTATAAACCTGAGCAGGTCTCCAAGATCCTTATAACTCACAAGCATGCTGACCACACCGGCGAGCTTAGGAATTTCCCCAATGCCAAAATTTATGCAGCCCGGGAGGAGTGCGCCGCAGACGAGCTTAAGAGCTTCCCTAACTTGGTGCCTGTGGACTTTACAGACGGCCCATACAAGAACTTCCCAGCATCCCAGAAGATTGCTGACGGTGTCTACTATATCGCTGCCAAGGGACATACAAACGGCAACAGCATTGTCATTGCCGAGGATGGCGGTCTTTTCTACATGTTCCACGGAGATGTGACTTATACCGACGAGGCTCTGTATGCCGACAAGCTCTCTGTTGTGTTCGAGGACATCGCTGCAGCCCGTGTCACATTGGATGCGGTCCGGGAGTTCATAAAGAATAATCCTACTGTATACCTTTCCACCCACACACCGCTTGGCTATGAGAACCTTGAGGCTAAGAAGGTTGTGGACCTGGATAACCCGCCTGAGAGCAAGCCTGTGGGCAAGATAGAGGCAGCCCAGGCGACTGGCAAATATGTATGTTCTGTATGCGGCTATGTCTATGACCCTGCAGAGCATGACGGCGTTGCTTTCGAGGCGCTGCCAGATGACTGGAGATGTCCTCGGTGCAGACAGGGCAAGGATAAATTCAATAAGGCATAGGAGAAAAAGATGAAAAACATTCCATATATCGATTTGCACTGCCATGTGGATGGCGCTATCACACCGGAGATTGCCCGGAAGCTGGCGGCGTTGCAGAATATCGAGCTTCCTGCTGATGATGAGGAGCTGGCGGCCAAGCTTTCGGTTCCCGAGACCTGCGAGAGCCTAAATGAGTTCCTTGAGTGCTTTGCGCTTCCTGGCTCCCTGATGCAGACAAAAGAGGGGATTATCGAGACCTTCTATCTGGTGGAGGAGCATATGAGAAGCCTGGGCGTTGTATACCTTGAGCTCCGGATTGCCCCGCAGAAACACTGCGACGGTGGCCTTACCCAGGAAGGTGTCCTCCAGGCCTGCCTTGAGGGAATAAAGAGAAGCAGCCTCCACACAAACCTTATCCTGTGCCTTATGCGGGACAAGGGGAACGAGAAAGAGAATATGGAGACCATAGAGCTTGCCAGGAAAGATCTGGTGAAGGATGGGGGAGTAGTGGCTGTGGACCTGGCCGGCGCCGAGGCACTGTTCCACACCGATGAATTCGCCACTCCATTTGCCAAGGCCAAGGAGTATGGCATTCCGTTCACTATCCATGCTGGCGAGGCTGACGGTGCCAAGAGAGTCAAGGATGCCCTTGATTTCGGTGCATCGCGCATAGGCCACGGAGTGCGGACCAAAGAGGATCCGGCTGTCCTT
>JAGCPA010000088.1 GCA_017642445.1 Spirochaetia bacterium | reverse complement strand
TCCTCCGATTGCGATGATATAGTCTGCTCCGCATTTCTTGCAGAACTCTACGCCGCTTTTTACGTTCTCAACAGGTGGGTTTGGTTTGATATCTGAATAAACTTCGTAAGCAAGACCTGCCCCGTCAAGGATATCTGTAACCTTCTTGGTGACGCCGAACTTAAGGAGGTCAGGGTCAGTGCAGACCAGTGCCTTTTTCCATCCGTGAGTCTTCACCTCGTTCACAATCTCTTTGATTGCCCCTTTTCCATGGTAAGATGTCTGATTCAGTGTAATTCTGTTTGCCATAATTTCTCCTTATGAATGTATGAATATCAATTACAATATATAATGAGATTTCTTATTTGGCAAGTTTTTTTATTGCATTCTGAGGGCAGCTAGAGGAACATTCAAGGCATCGGATGCAGTCCATGCTGTTGGGATTCTCAAACACATTGATGTGAAGCTTACATGCTTTTGCACATGCGCCGCAGCGGATGCACTTTGTACTGTCCACGGAAAGGCGGAAGAACGATACTTTGTTGAATACCCCATAGATTGCACCCAGAGGACAGATATACCGGCAGAAAGGACGATATATCACTGCCGATGCAATCAATATGATGACAAGCAGAACCAGCTTCCAGCGGTATAGGAAACCGGCGGCTGCCCGTATAGAGCTGTCAAGGAGAACCAGAGGGATTCCCCCTTCCAGAGTTCCAGCAGGACAGATGTATTTGCAGAACCATGCCTCCCCAAGCCCTGTGAAATCGATTATGCACAGGGGAAGCAGAATGACAAGAAGCCCAAGTATGACAAATCTCAGCCACCGGAGCCCTTTCTCCCCTGGGAGCCGCTGTATCTTGCGCACTGCAGGAATCTTGAAAAGCAGGTCCTGAACCAGTCCGAAGGGGCATAGGAAGCCACAGACAAACCGGCCCATCAGAGTGCCGAACACCACCAGAAATCCAATTACATATAAGGATGTCCTGAAGCTGTGGCTTCCCAGTGCTCCCTGGAGCGCACCTATGGGGCAGGCTCCCAGGGCGGCGGGGCAGGAGTAGCAGTTGAGCCCCGGCACACAGAGCTGCTTAAGGGGGCCATCATAGATCCTCCCTTTTGCAAAACCTTTGATATACCCATTGGAAAGGGCTGCGGCACAGACCTGAACAAAAAGTCTTAACTTAGCCAATTCCGACACACTCCAGACAGATACGGGCAGCCCTCTTGAGCACCTCGCCTGCCCCGCCTTGATACAGGCCCCAGATTAAAGCCGAAAGCCCTGCAGTAAAGAGAATTATTCTGTAAAATGATATTTTCTTGTTCATTTCAGGAGGTTGTCGATTATCTTCTTCCAATCCTTATAGGAGCGGGACCCCAAGTATGCCTCCCCTATCTGATGCCCACTGGAATCCACGAAAATAGTGGTAGGAACCACCTGGACATCCCTTAAAAACCCGTAGAACATGGTGATTGTCGGAACAATATGAAGATAATCAGCCTTTGTCTTGTCAATTATTTTATAGGCATCTTCCTTGATCTTATTGTCCACATTGCCGTACCGGTCCATGGCATCTATCACAACCCCGACAATCTGCACTCCTTTGCCTTTATAATCAGCGCTCAGCCTTCCAAGATCAGGCATCTCCCGTATGCATGGAGGGCAGAAGGTGCCCCAGATATTTATCATGGTTATTTTGTTTTGTGTGAACAGCGCATCGGTAACCGGCCTGCCATCCAGTTCAGCAGTCTCAAATGTTATGATATCCCCAGGCTGGGCATACAGTATCGCAGCTGTAAACAAAAGCATTAAAAAAGTCAGTATTGCTGCTGTTTTTCTCACCTGATTCTCCCGTTGTGCTTTAATTGTACCATATATTTCTCTCTTTACAAGAATATTTGTTGACGGTTCGCAATATAGGATATAAAATTTATATACCGAATATATTTGAGGAGATAATAATGATTAAAAAATTAGTTCTTATTCTTTTGGCTCTTTGTGTTGTATTTTTTATGATCGGATGCGATGACGGTGGCAGCGGTGGCGGTGGAGAAAATGAAAGAGGCACCGGGGCATTTATTGTTTCTGACATGGTTCCAAGTGGTATTGTTGAAATTACTCCTGTTCCTGGAAAAGGTATTAAATTTACACAAGGAGGCATAGAATTTGAAATACATGTTTCTTTAACATTAGATGATAATGGCACCTTCACCTCTGTAGAGAAACTTTGGATGGATGGCGTTAAACAAATAGACAGCGAATTTACCGGAACATGGGATCAGAGTGGCTCAACAATAAATACACATGCAAAATCAGAGAAAGATAATATGGCTGGGACTACTAATCCGATTGATCCTCCAGATGATGAATCATTCACCGTTTCTGATGGTGGCAACACATTGACAGAAGATGTTCAGGATCCATTGCTTCCTGCTAGATTAGTTCTTAAAAAGTAATAATATTTCTATGTCACATTGAACTTGTTTCAGCATGACTGACGTGCAAAGGCAGGGCTTAGGTCCTGCCTTTTTTATTGCAATATAATGATTTAGAAAAAAGTTTATTTTTTTTTCATTTTGTTCTTGCACATAGAAACAAAACATGCTATTGTGTTTCTATCCATAAGAACAAGGAGGTTATAGAGTCTTATGAGCAAAAATGAAATCCCTTATAAAATCTATCTTGAAGAAAGTGAGATGCCAAAGAGCTGGTATAATCTCCGTGCTGATATGAAGAATAAGCCGGCACCCCTGCTCCACCCGGGCACACATCAGCCGCTTAAGCTGGAGGAGCTTACCCCTATTTTCTGCGAGGAGCTGGCAAAACAGGAGCTTGATGACAAGACTCCATATATTGAGATTCCAGAGGATATCCGGAACTTCTACAAGATGTACCGGCCATCCCCGTTAGTAAGAGCTTACTGCCTTGAGCAGCAGCTGGGAACACCTGCAAAGATCTACTATAAATTTGAGGGAAACAACACCAGCGGAAGTCACAAGCTTAACTCCGCCATTGCACAGGCCTACTATGCAAAGAAACAGGGCCTCAAGGGTGTGACAACCGAGACTGGCGCAGGTCAGTGGGGAACAGCGCTCTCCATGGCATGCTCATACTTCGGCCTGGACTGCCAGGTTTACATGGTTAAAGTTTCCTACGAGCAGAAACCGTTCCGCCGCGAAGTTATGCGGACATACGGAGCAAAGGTAACCCCTTCTCCATCCAACACAACCAAAGTAGGACGGGCAATCCTCGAGCAGTTCCCTGGAACAACAGGAAGCTTGGGATGCGCAATCTCCGAGGCTGTTGAAGCTGCCACATCACAGGAAGGCTACCGCTATGTTCTTGGAAGCGTTCTTGCTCAGGTACTGCTGCACCAGTCAGTAATCGGACTTGAGACTATGACTGCTCTTGATAAATATGGTGTAAAACCAGATATGATCATCGGCTGTGCCGGCGGCGGCTCCAACCTTGGCGGTCTTATCGCTCCATTCATGGGAAGAAAGCTCCGTGGCGAGGCTGACTATCAGATCATCGCAGTAGAGCCTGCATCCTGCCCAAGCTTCACCAGAGGTATATATGCATACGACTTCTGCGACACAGGTCATGTATGTCCATTGGCAAAGATGTACACACTGGGCTCCGAGTTCATCCCATCCGCAAACCATGCAGGCGGTCTCCGCTACCATGGACTGAGCTCTGTTCTCTCCCAGCTGTATGATGACAAGCTTATGGAAGCTCGGTCTGTTGAGCAGACATCGGTATTCAAGGCTGCAGAGCAGTTTGCACGGATCGAGGGTATCCTCCCTGCACCGGAAAGTGCTCACGCTATCCGCGTAGCAATCGACGAGGCTCTTAAGTGCAAGGAGACCGGCGAGGAGAAGACCATTGTATTCGGCCTTACCGGAACCGGTTACTTCGACCTGGTAGCATACCAGAAGTTCAACGACGGCGAGATGAACGACTACATCCCGACCGACGCAGACCTTAAGAAGGGCTTTGATACAATCCCAAGATTCCCTGGTAATTTAGAGTAATTATTCGTTCTTTTCTCCTTTTAAAGATATGTTCCCTGTGTCAGAAATGGCACAGGGTTTTTTTTGAAAAAAATATTGTCAGATTTATTTCTCTGATGTTATAAATAATTATGGCCTCTTTTTTAAAAATTTCGGTTGAAGAAATCGGAAAGCAGAGCGAAGAGCTGAAGAAACAGCTTCTAACGACAAAAGCAAGCTCCAAAGAGGTGACTTCATCGCTTCTCCTATTGGAAGAAATAATTGTGCGGCTTCAGGAGAACTCAGGCCACCCTACAGATGTTAAGATACAGAAACATCTGGGAGATATCTCTCTATCATTATCAAGTCATGGCGAGGAGTATAACCCCCTTGCCTCCTTGAGCAGCTGGGATATAGAAAGCGATGAGTATTGCAGAGATCAGATCCTGAGGGCTTATCAAGCAAACCTTAGTTACTGCCGCAGAAACGGAAACAATATTGTCACAATAACTGTCCACGAGAATGAGAACCGCAAGGTGATCATAACATTCGTATGTATGCTGGCCGGCATTGTCATGGGACTGGCCCTTAAGTGGATTCCTCAGGCTGCTGCAGATTTTATCTCAAACAGTATCTTCTCCACTGTGCAGACCCTTTTCCTCAACGCGATGTCTCTGCTGCTGGCACCGGTGGTCTTCTTCTCCATCACCACCAGCCTTGCCAATCTCTCGGGCAGCAAAGAGGCTGGCCGCATAGGGGGCAAGGTCATAAGCTCATATCTTGTCACAACTGTCATAGCTATATTGATAGGATTCGGCATGGGATTCATGTTCTTCATGGGCGATGTGCCAAAGCTTCCTGCAAGCCTGACAGATGCCGCTCCTGCGGTTGAAGGGAATATAGAGGTCACTGTAAATTCACTTCTGATTGGAATTATCCCGAAAAATATAATCCAGCCTATACTTGAAAGAAATATGCTTCAGGTGATTTTTGTCGCGGTTTTCTGTGGGCTCGCTTTGAGCATCCTGGGCGATAAAACAGACAGGATACGGCATATCATCAAAGAGGCAAACACCCTTTTTCTCAAGATGATGGAAATGGTCATATCATTTATTCCTCTTGCGGCATTCGCCTCAATGGCTATCCTTGTTTACAGCTGCGAGGCATCGACCCTGTTCATGCTTATCACATTCCTCCTGTCCATTGCTGCAGGCAGCATAATCCTGATCCTGGTCTATATGTTCATGATCGTAGCAATAGGCCATATATCGCCGATCCCTTATGCAAAGAAAGCTCCGCTGTATCTTCTTACCCCGTTCACCCTGGCAAGCAGCAGCGTATGCATTCCTCTGACAATTGACTTCTGCCAGAAGAGACTGGGTGTGTCTGAAAAGATATCCAGCTTCGGAATCCCGCTGGGAGCCACTATAAATATGAACGGCTGCGCAATGTCTGTAACCATCTCTGTTGTCATGCTGGCAAAAATGTGCGGTCTTGACCTGCCCACCGCCGACTGGATCCAGATAGGAATAATGACAATGCTTCTCGCGGCAGGAGCCCCGGGCGTACCAAACACTGGTCTGGTGATTATTGCAACCCTGCTTTCCTCCACACCGATTCCGGCATCTAGTCTTGGATTCCTCATCGGTATCTGGAATATTGTGGACCGTATAGATACAGCGACCAATGTCAACGGAGACATTGTCACAAGCATGGTGGTGGCAGCCAGCGAGAAAGAGCTTGATTCAGAAGTCTATAAAAGGTAGGTGACATGAGAAAGAAAGCATTTATCACAGGTGGTGAGCGGGGAATCGGAAGGGGAATCGCTCTGGCCCTTGCAGCAGAAGGCTACAATGTGGCTTTCTCCTACTACGAGAAAGAGCAGAACTCGGAGAAAGCAGTTCGGTATACAAAAGAACAGATTGAAGCAAGGGGTGGTCAGAGCTTTGCCTACCCTGCAGACCTTTCCAAGCCTGAGACTGCAGAAGCTCTCTTCAACAAAGCTGTCGCCGACTTAGGAGGCCTTGACCTTATGGTGAACAACGCTGGCGTAAACAAGCCAAAGCCTATCTACGAGTTCAATGACGAGAACTTTGACTACCTGATAAACCTTGATTTCCGTAGCTACATAATGATGATGCGCCATGCATCGGCCTACATGATTGCCCACAAGACTAAGGGCTGCATCATAAATATCACATCTTCCCGGGGCGAGCGGGTCTACCCCAACTGCGGCCTCTACTGCGGCATGAAGGCAGGGCTCAACCGGGCCATCGAAGCATTTGCCCTGGATCTGGCACCCTATGGAATAAGGATAAACAATGTGGCACCGGGAGCTGTCCGGATACGCACCAAGGAAGAACTGGCAGACATGAGATTCGGGGCTGACACCGACTACTTCTTCAACGAAGAGTTTTTAGATAAGTCAAAGCCTATTGCGAGCGACTTTTGGGATGGAGTTGGAAAGAAAATTCCATTAGGAAGAGCAGCGCTACCTCAGGATATCGCGAATGCAGTTGTGTTCCTCTCCTCCGATAAAGCCTCATATATAACTGGTGTCACCCTGCGGGTGGACGGCGGACTTATACTGCCAGGAATGCCTGAAGGCTCTGCCGCAACCGGCGACGGCTGGAGCTGATCTTCTATGAAAGAGAACGGGAAATACCAGCTTTTACAGTGCTCATATTACGCAAGCCATTGTGTTGTCTTAAGCTATGCTGTCTACTACCTGACCATTGCCGGCCTTTCTGACCGCGCTATAGGGTTCCTTGTGGCACTGACCTGTCTGTTGAGCTCTCTTTTCCAGGGAGCGGCAGGCCGTCTTGCAGACAGAAGTGCTCTGTTCTCCTGGAAAAAGCAGCTCCAGATCTATGCTGTTCTCGAGATCATCCTCTCCATCATACTTTTTCTTCCAGGCGGTTCCTCTGTCACAGGTGTTATATTTGCCCTTCTTATCCTGTTCTCCATGCTGATGATGCCTATGGTGAACGCCGCCGGCTTTCATTACAAGGATGCTGAGAAAAAAGTGGATTTCGGCATAGCCCGGGGGCTTGGATCCTTATCCTACGCATTCACAGCCTATTTAGCAGGAAAGCTGACAGCCCACTGGGGTCCCTCCATGATTCTTTTCCTGAATATATTGGCTTCTGTTTTTCTCCTTATTGTTGCCACATCCATGCCATATATAGCCAATGTGCATAAACCAAGCACAGAACCAGCTGCACTCAAATCCCATAAAAGCCTTATCCGCACCTATCCTGTGTTCTTTATCACCGCAATCGGTGCAATGCTGTTTGTATTCTTCAACAACATGGTGACAATCTACATGCTCAGGATCATGGAGCGTGTAGGCGGAGACAGCGGAAGCATGGGAACAGCACTGGCTATAGCGGCATGCGCAGAGCTCCCCATGCTGTTCCTCTACTCCAAGCTGGCAAGGCATGTGTCGGCACCTAAGCTTATTGTCATATCCGGTTTCTTCTTCTCCCTTAAGGGAATCCTTTTTATCGCAGCGCCAAATGTTCAGACCATTTATGCAGTACAGCTGCTGCAGAGTGTATCTTTCGGACTTCTGGTGGCAGCCAAGGCTCATTATGCCGACACCTGCATGACAGAGGAAGACAAGGTCACAGGGCAGTCTGTAATGACAATGACCGAATCCATGGCTAGCGTCCTTGCCAGCCTGACAGGCGGTCTGCTTATGGGAAGCGGCGGGATAATGCTTCTGCTATGGTGCGCAACCGGGGCTGCCATAGTCGGAACACTGATAACAGGCCTTGCAGCTCATGAAAACTGTAAATGAACTGACTATATTATCCATCTTTTTATTCCTGCCCTGGCTGGTGTTTTCCAATACAGCAGATTATGCGGCACGGGCATCCAACTTTGATGGGAAAATATTCAAAAATGAACATGAGTTCGTACTTCTGCTGAACGAACCCAAGGATGTCCCTACCGGTGTGATTTCTGACAAAGAGACTGTCCCTGAAAGCAAGCTTCCGCTTAAAGTGCCTGATTTTGCAAGCAACAGCTCTGGAGAAGAGCTCTTTTTCACCTGGTTCGGCCACTCCTCTCTGTTCATCCGGATGGATGGGAATAACATACTTTTCGATCCTGTCTTCAGCAACAGATCTTCCCCTGTGCAGTTTGCCGGCCCTAAGCGGTTCACTCCGCCCCCCTGCTCCATTGTGGACCTGCCGGAAATCGACATACTTATAATCTCGCACGACCACTACGATCATCTGGATAAGAATGCAATAAAAAAGCTGGATTCAAAGGTTAAAAAATATGTGGTTCCGCTGGGTGTGGAGAAACGTCTTATAAAGTTCGGAGCAGATGCCGGCAAGATCACAGACATGGCATGGTGGGAGGAGACCCGCATAGAGGGACTGACCATAGCCTGCACACCGGCCCGCCATTTTTCCGGCAGGACCCTTACCGACCGCTTTGAGACTTTATGGGCCTCATGGGTGCTTTCCGACGGGAAGCATAAGATATTTGAGAGCGGCGACAGCGGGTGGGACGACCATTTCCAGAGAATAGGGGAAAAATATGGCAGCTTTGACCTTGCTTTCATAGAGGCGGGCCAGTATGACATCCGCTGGCCGTCGGTGCACATGAAGCCGGAAGAATCATTCGAGGCAGCAAAAGCTCTGGGAACAGAATATGTGGTTCCAATCCACTGGGGAGCCTTCAAACTGGCACGCCACCCCTGGGACGACAGCGTCCAGCGGATGGTAAAAGCTGCCGACGGAAGCAGCATAAAAATCATCACCCCTTATATCGGGGAGACAGTTCCTTTCTCCAGGATCAAAGAGTTCCAGACCCGCTGGTACGAGCCTGTCAGGTAAAAATCTATTATAAATACTATAATTATGCCGATAAAATAAGTGATCGGTATGAAAAAAGAGCTTTTCTGGACCATTGTAACGCTGATTCTCTCTATCCTGACCATGTATATCTGTTTCTACAAGAGCAGCCTGTCGGTCCAGGAGTTTATCGAGGCAATACGGCATGCCAACCTGCTTTGGCTGGTTCCTGCAGTTGTCTGCATGCTCCTTTTCATCTGGTTCGAGGGAAAATCACTTACCATTATCTCCCGCTCTCTGGGCTATCCTGTCAAGAAGAGAAAAGGGTTCCTCTATGCATCTGCCGACATCTATTTCTCCTCCATAACCCCCTCTGCAACCGGCGGACAGCCTGCAAGCGCCTATTTCATGTATATAGACGGCATCCCTGCCGAAGTGGTTACCGCAGCCCTCATACTGAACCTTACCATGTACACCCTGGCCATAATCGCACTGGGTCTATTCTCGGTAATCTTCTTCCCCGGCATCTTCTTCGAGTTCACACTATCCTGCAAGGTTATGATCCTGTTCGGCATCTTCTCCATGGTGCTCCTTACCCTCTGCTTCATAGTCCTGCTCAAGAAAAAGATTGTCCTTCTCAAGGCAGGAAGTGTCATTTTCTTTATTCTGCGCAAGCTCCATTTCAAGAACTTGGCGGCAAAGCTTGAGACCAGATTCAACAAAGGGCTTGAGAAGTACAACCTGTGTGTCAACGAGCTTTCCGGAACCAAGGGGCTTTACAGCAAGGTTTTCTTCCTGAACCTCCTGCAGCGGGCCTCCCAGATCCTTGTCCCGGTCTTTGTCTATTTTGCACTGCACGGCGACTATTCCAACGGATTCATGATCTTCATAATCCAGTGCTATGTTGTGGTTGGCTCCAACTTCCTTCCTATGCCGGGTGCAGTAGGAATCTCGGAGTTCATCATGGTCTTCGGCTACTCCATGCTCATGAGCAATGACATGGCTGTGGGACTGGCGATAGCAAGCCGTGGAATTTCTTTCTATACCTGTAGCATAGTATCACTTTTTACTGTAATATTAGGATATATCTTCATAAAGTTCATACAGCACAGGGGAAAAAGCGAGGTATAGCCATGATTGGTTTTTATGATTACACAGTCATCCTTACATATCTTTCCATGATCTCTGCCACATGCGGAATCATCTTCTGTCTGAACAACATAGGCCACCCCTATATCGGAATGCTTTTCCTCCTTCTCTGCGGACTGTGTGACGCTTTCGACGGCAAGGTTGCCAGGACTAAAAAGAACAGGACCGAACGGATGAAAAAGTTCGGCATCCAGATCGACTCGCTCTCTGACCTGATTGCTTTCGGAGTGCTTCCTGCCTGCATCGGAATTGCCATGATGCGGAGCAGCATCTACTATGAGACCCTTCCGAACACTATCTTCTTCTTAAAGATTACCGAGCGAGCTTTGGGGGTGAAAATTGCCTTTACTGTGACTGCGACATTCTATACCCTTGCAGCCCTGATCCGGCTGGCCTATTTCAATGTGCTGGAGGAGGAGCGGCAGGAGAGCGACGGTTCTGCAGGCAAGTTCTTCCATGGGCTTCCTGTGACAAGCGCCGCCCTTGTGTTCCCTACTGTGCTGCTGTGCCATATCGTGTTCAGCATGGATTTCACATTCCTCTACTCTCTTCTCATGGTGGTCATGGGCATTCTGTTTATCTCGGACATAAGGGTCAAGAAGCCTACCACAAAAGATGTCTTTGTGATGATCGCCTTCGGAGCGGTGGAGGCTATTGTCCTTGGCCTTATATTCATATTCCTCAAGAACCGCTGATAAAGCGCTGGATTTGCCATGGATGGGCTGACTTTTCTCTACAAGACTGCTGCCGGCAGATGTCTTCTGAAACTCCTTTCCTCACGTCCTGTCTCTAAACTCTGCGGCGCATTTCTGGATTCCAGGCTCTCTGCTTTCCTGATAAAAGGCTTTGTCAGAAAGAACAACATAGACTTAAGCGACTACGAGCTGGATGGGATAAAGACTTTCAACCAGTTCTTCCGGCGCCGCATAAAAGATGGAAAACGTCCTTTCGATATGGATACAGATCACCTGTGTTCCCCCTGCGATGGGCTTCTGACAGTTTATCCAATAAATGACGAAGGAACTGTGATTCCTGTAAAGCAGTCCGCATACACTATAGCTTCGATGCTTAAGGATAAAGAGCTGGCCTCACGTTACAACGGCGGCTGGTGCCTTGTCTTCCGGCTGTGTGTGGACAACTACCACCGGTATGCCTACCCTGTTTCCGGCGTAAAGGGACCGAATATCTTTATCCCTGGAATACTCCATACAGTACAGCCTATAGCCCTGGAAAAGTTTCCTGTGTTTGCCCAGAACTGCCGTGAGTATACCGTAATTGAATCGGATGAGTTCGGCAGAGTGGTGCAGATGGAAGTTGGTGCCATGCTGGTGGGAAGAATTGTGAACCTGGAGCAGGCAGGTGTTGCAGAACGGGGCCACGAGAAAGGCTATTTCGAGTACGGCGGCTCCACAGTCATCCTCCTGATAGAGAAAGAACGGCTTGCAATACGGCAGAATATACTTGAGACCCCGGTAAAGATGGGTCAGTGCATCGGCACTTTGATAAAATAAATCAGTACAGCTTTCTTATATAGGCTGTAAGGCCTTTTTTCTCAGAACGGTCAAAGAAGGCAGAATAGCCTGTCAGCTTATAATCGGGAACAACCCCGGCCTCAATATCAAAGAAAGCGCCGTTTCTCTCGGAGCTGAAAAGCCATGGGCTCGATGTCTGGAACAGAGCCCCTGCTGCGGTGGAGGTAAGATATACTGCACATGCGCCGCCGCCTGTCTTAGTTCCAATAAGAGCAGCTTTGCCCGACTCTGCCAGCATGGAGGCAAGCAGGTTTCCGCAGGAGAATGTGTTGCCAGAGATCAGACAGAAAATCCGGCGGTCTCCCACATAATCATCCTTCTGACCGCATTTGCCATCAAAGTTAACATCTGCTGTGTATGATGTTACAGACTGGCAGTCGGTTATATTTCTCCGGACAGCCAGGGAGCTCTGCCCTAAAAGCCAGCTTGCTACAAACACCTCTGCATCCAGAGCGCCGCCTGTGTTGCAGGAAATGTCTATAACCACATTCTTTATTCTCGGGTTTGACTGTATCTCCTCGTTGGCATAATGGATAAGGCCGATGGTATCGATTCCGCTTGAGGCATAATCCTTCTGGATAGCCTGTTTCTCCTTGCGGGTAAGGGGCTCCTCAAAGTAGTTTCTGGAACGGTCCATCCAGAAATCATCAAATGTGATATACGCGGTATCCCCTTTCCTTTGGAAACCGGGAACACCGTCGGGGAAGAATTCAGATCTTGCAGTAAGGATCTCACCCATATTCTGGATGAACTTTTTGACAGAAGGTCCCGGAACAATATCCTCGCTCTCTCTTTCCAGACCTGTATAAGGAGAACGGGCATGGAATGCGCTGTGGAGGTCTCCAAAGTATTTGTAACAGATCTCTGCAAGAGCCTGGTCTGCATCCATGGGGTCGGTGGAGGAAAGCTTATCCTCCAGATCCAGCATCTCAAACCAGTCATGTATCTTGGTTGTTATATTATGCTTTTCCGCAAGACCGTAGTTAAGCTGCAGGTTAAGTCCCAGCTCCCTGTAGTTGAAGTCGGCAAAATCCTCATCCAGCATGGACGGTTTAACCGAATAATACTTTTCTCCCATCTCTGTGAGGGTATCATCATAATTCTTAAGGCAGCTCTTTGAGGAGACAAAGAAAAGGTCCTCGCCGTTATAAAGCAGAGCTCCCAGGGCTGAAATACCAAAGATATCGGAGAAAGTCTGGAGCGGAAGGAGACATTCATCATCAGCGAGGAACACATCGATGAGGAAAGTTCCGTAATCTATGTTCAGGGAACGACCCTTGGACTCAAAGCTCAAAGGCTCGTGGTGAATGATGGTGTCATCCAGGACAATATCCAGAAGAGTCACTGCATCAGGCTGCTTCAAAAACAGATCATAGTCGGAGAAGTAAATTGTCTCCTCCTCGACATCCAACGCCATATATGCGCCGTTGGATCTGGTGACAACAAAGAGTCCGTCCTCAATTTTGCTCTGGTATTCCCCTTCCCCATAGAGGAAATCCAGCCCATCCTGAAGGCTTACATAGGGTATCTTACCGGTGGCATCGGAAAAAAGCAGTTCAAGAGATTCCGGATCTTCCAGACTCTCTACATATGCTGTTGTGGTCTGTGGATAAAAAGTGACACCCTGGGACGCTGCCGGCTGAAGGAACAGACTGAACAAAAGGACTGTCAATAATATACGCCGCATAAAACCTCCAAAAAAAACAGCCAAGCAGACTGCATCACATTGGCTGCCGCTTACCGCTGCTACCTTCCGGTCCTGACGGGGTTGGGCGGAGCTCAATTGCACAGTGCCTGGCTGAAAACGGAGAGAGGGGGATTCGAACCCCCGGTACCTTTCGATACGCAACCTTTCCAAGATTGTACCTTAAACCGCTCGGACATCTCTCCAAAGGCTCGTACAGTTTATCCACAAAAAATGTAAATTGTCAAGCATATAAGATTATGGTAATATATAAGAATGAGGCATGTACTGGCAAAATGCATCATCATCCTTACCTTGTTGTTCCCGGCAATTTTACTCCAAGCCGAAGAAAAAGAACTGACAGTCCCAAAGGGAGGAAACCTCTCTTCTCTGCTTAAGAACGAGGATATTCCCGGCCAGCAGATAGTGGAGGCCACCAGAGCCCTCTCGGCCCATTACAACCTCAAGCACATATACCCCAACCAGAAAATACTGATAAAAGTGGAGAGCGAGCCCGAGGTGCGGCTTATGGAGATGCGCCTTTCTTCCGACTTTGACGAGGATATTGTTGTAAAATACAACGGATATGCCTACGAATCCTTCCCCGAGAAGCTCTCGCTGAAGATGGTGCCGATAGCTGCAGAGGGGACGATAGAGAGCAGCTTCTACAACGATATGGCGGCTGCCGGAGTTGCTGGTTCCAAGATCATGGAGCTTTTCCGCATCTTCTCTTTTGACGTGGATTTCCAGCGCGATATCCGCAAGGGAGACACATTCAAGGTGCTCTACTACGATTTTATGAAGGACGACGGCACTGTTGCAAAGCATGGACCCATCGCCTTTGCATCGCTCAAGACCAACTTTGCAGATATCAACCTGTACGGATTTGTCACCGACTCAAATGAATACGACTATTACAACGCCGAGGGTAAGAGCGTGCGGAAAACCCTGCTCAAGACCCCTGTGGCCAACGCAAGGATATCCTCCTCCTACGGCAAGAGGACAAACCCGGTATATGGCTACGAATCCTTCCACAAAGGACTCGATTTCGCCGCCCCTATCAACACCCCTATCCTGGCCTCTGGAAGCGGCACCGTGGAGCTGGCCGGCTGGTTCGATATCTATGGAAACTGCATAATACTGCGGCACAGCAACGGGTACAAGACTTTGTACGGCCACATGAACGCCTATGGAAAAGGGATCAGGAAAGGGGTGCGGGTAAAGCAGGGACAGGTGATCGGCTATATAGGCACCACCGGAATGTCCACCGGTCCTCATCTGCACTACGAAGTCATATTCAATGACGTTAAGATAAACCCTGCCTCGGTCAAGTCTCCCCCTGAGCGGAACCTGACAAAAGCAGAGCTTGAGCGGTTTGCAAAACGGAAAGCCCAGGTGGATGAGCTTTTTGAGAACTTGAAGAAAAAGGATTAAACAGGTATAGTGTTTCTATGAGTCCAATTTTCAAACTGATACTCGGCAGTATTCTTATTTTTATATCTATGCTCGGCTTCCTCATGGAGTTCAAGGCTTTTCCGCACCGGCCTAAGAATCCCGAATGGTGGGATGAATTCCATGCAAAGCATGTGAGACATATCCGCCTGTTAGGAAGAATGAGCCTTCTCCTGGGCCTTACTTTCCTGCTCTACGCTTATCATCAGGTCTGATCAGGGACTTATCTTCTCAAGCTTGGTATAATTTGTAAGGAACCGTGCATACTGGCCGGTCTCGAACCGCACAACCACCACAGGCTCACCAGCTTCCACCCAGCTTTTTATGACAACACCTACCCCATAGTCGTCCCTGTAGATATAGTCGCCTATCCTATATCCTGTGCCTGCCCTTCCTTTGGTATGGCCGCCGCCTCTTATATCCAGAAGCTGAGGAGGTATCTCGTCCAGGAAGCGGGACGGGCTGCAGAACTGGGATCTTCCCCATATCATCCTCTGACGGCATGATGTCATGTAGAGCTGGTCCCGTGCTCTGGTTATGCTGACGTAGAAAATGCGCCGCTCCTCCTCCACTTCCTCTTCGTCTTCGCTGCCCCGGCCGGGGAAGAGCTCGTCCTCAAGGCCGGTTATAATGACCCTGTCAAACTCAAGCCCCTTGGTGTTGTGCATGGTTATCAGGGTCACCCTTGCATTCTCGTCGGTCTGGGCTGCCCCGGTGTCGAGCTCCACATTCTCAAGGAACTGGGTTATCCCCTCTGAACCGGCCGGGAATTCGGCGGCCGCATTGGAAAGCTCTTTAAGGTTGTCGGTCTTGAATGTTCCCTCGACCCTGTCCTCCTCCCTGTAATAATCATAAAGACCGGAGAGGTCGAGGATCTCTTTGATAAGGCCGGAGAGGTTCTCGTCCGGCTGGGCAAGGAGGGCGGTCAGCTGGTTATAGACTTCCAGGAACTCCTCAAGGGCTGCCTTGCTCTTTCCTTTGGTGTGTTCCACATAGGACTTAAGCCTGGTGGCTATGTTTTCCCCTTCCGCCAGCAGTATTTTATCCACAGTAGCCTTGCCGATGCCCCGGGCCGGCTTGTTTATTATGCGCTGGAAAGAGACCTGGTCCTTTGGATTCACCAGGAAAGCCATCCAGGCAAGGGTGTCCTTTATCTCCTCCCGCTCATAGAACCTCAGGGAACCCACTATGCGGTACGGGATGGCAAGGCGGGTGAATACAGACTCGAAAAGCCGGGACTGGGCATTGGTGCGGTAAAGGATGGCGGTCTCAACCTTGTCCTTGGCCACCAGGCTGGCACAGTATTCGGCCTCCTCCTGGGCTGTGTTGAAGTATGAGAGCACCGGTTTCTGCCCCCCTTTGCGGGATGTCCATAAAGTCTTGCCCAGCCGTCCTTTGTTCTTGTCCACGACTGCGCTGGCCAGACTGAGTATAGGGGCGGTGGAGCGGTAGTTCTGCTCCAGCTTTATCACCTTGGTGCCGCTGAAGTATTCCGGGAACCCGATTATGTTCTGCACCTCGGCGCCGCGGAACTTATAGATAGACTGATCATCATCGCCCACCACCGTAAGGCTCCTGCCGTCCCCGGCCAGAAGCTTCAGAAGCTCAAACTGGGCTATGTTTGAATCCTGGTACTCGTCCACCAGTATCACCTGGAACTTCCTGGAAAGGCGCTCCCGTATCTCCCTGTTGTTCTTAAGAAGCTCCACCGCCTTCAGGATCAGGTCGCCGAAGTCTACATTGCCTATGGAATCGAGCTTCTCCTGATAAGCCTTGTATATTGCCGGGAACTCAGGGTCAAAAGTGACTGCCGTAAGGTCGTCGTCGGGAGTAAGTCCAAAATCCTTTGCCCTGCTTATCAGGTTGGCATAGAGCTTGATATCCCGCTTGGAACCGGACTTCTCCAGGCTTTTAAGAAGCGAGACCATATCGGAATCATCGTAGATGGAGAAGTTCGGGGAAAGGCCGGCATACTCGCTGTTGCGCCGCAGTATCCAGGCTCCGAAGGAGTGGAAGGTGCGGATCATAGGGAGCTCGTACGACTTCATATCCCCGGTGTAGCCGAGGAAGCCGGCCACCCGGTCCCGCATCTCCCCTGCCGCCTTGTTTGTAAAGGTGACAGCCAGTATAGAGGATGGCAGAGTGCCGCAGTGCTCCACCAGATATGCGATCTTGGAGGTTATGACCCGGGTTTTCCCCGAGCCTGCCCCTGCAAGAATCAGCAGGGGATGCCCCTGGTTCACCACCGCCTCGTACTGTTTTGGATTCAGCTTCTCAAGATAATCTGACATCTACAGCTTCCAGATCTATATTGTTCCGTCTAACCACTTTCGCAAGGACCACATCGCCAGGCTTTATTCCGCCGGAAGAGGCTTTTTCGCTATGCAGGATCACAGCTCCGTCAACCTCGGGGGCATTCATATATCCCCGTCCAAGGGCTATCTCTTCCTCGGCTATAACCTCTTCCACCAGCACCTCTATCTCCTTGCCGATATAGGATTCAAGCCGTCTTTCGGTGATCCGGTTCTGAAGATCCTGGGCCTGCTCCTTCCGGAGTCCTGCTGTCGCTATAGGCACCTTCCCCTTGAAATTGAAGGCCTTGGTCCCCTCTTCCCTTGAGTAGGTGAAGAAGCCGCACCAATCAAGCTCTGCCTCTTTCAGGAAGTCCATAAGGCACTGGAAATCCTCATCCTTCTCGCCGGGGAATCCCAGCATAACAGTGGAACGGATGGCGCTCTCGGGCAGTGCCTCCCTGATTGCCGCAATAAGCTTAAGATATTTCTCCTTGTTTCCCTTTCTTCCCATGGCGGCCAGAACAGGCTCTGAGGCATGCTGGAACGGGATGTCGAAGTAAGGGATCAGCCTGCTCTCCTTCTTGAAAAGTGGCAGGATATCTGGGTTGAACTTGTCGGAGTGCATATAAAGCAGCCGGATGCGGAAGTCTCCCTTCAGGCGGCTGATTCTCTTGAGCAGATATATAAGGTCCTGCCCTATGTCAGTACCCCAGGAGGCCAGATCCTGACTTACCAGGTTTATCTCGAAGAACCCTTTTTTAACAAAGCTTCTGATTTCTTTTATGATGATGTCGGCAGGGATGCTCCTGAGCTGTCCCCTGATAAGGGGAATGGCACAGTATGTGCAGTTGTTGTTGCATCCTTCTGCAATCTTTATATAGGTGCTCCGTGGGAATGTGAAAAGAGTCTTGCGGTCCACAAAGCAGTCTGGCGATGGTGTCTTTGGGCTTATAAGACGGGTTTTTCCCCTTGCTATCTTCTCAACTGCATCGGGGATTGAATAGAGGTCTCGGTTACCAACAAAGCCGTCAGCCTCGGTCATCTCGTCGGAAAGCTCCTTCCCATACCGCTGTGCCAGGCATCCGGCTGCAATCACAATCTTATCGGGATAGCTGCTCTTGCAGTTCAGGATTGTGTTTATAGACTCTTCTTTGGCATCGTTTATGAAGCCGCAGGTGTTGACTATGACCACATCTGCCGACTCAAGGTCAGTGTACTTCCACCCCTTCTGCTCCATGAGCGCAAGGACAGTCTCCCCATCCACCTGGTTTTTTGAGCAGCCCAGGTTAACGATATAAAAAGTCTTTTCCAAGGTTCACCTCAGTGCATTGAAACAATTGAAAGATTGAAGGATCTGTCTGCAGCCTCTTCCCACCCTATCTTCTCGGATGTGACTTCACCCTTGTCACCTAAGGTTATCTCTGCATCGCCTATAAGGATCTTGGCATTGCCGGCGTTGGAAAGCCATACTCTGACTTCTTCGGCCACATCCAGGCGCACCTGGCTTCCGGCCTTATAGTAGTTCTCTATGCTCTTCTCGCTGTCTGCCTGATAACGGAACATGCATGGCCCGCTGAAGCTCACCTCCATTGCGAATTTCCGCTTCACAGGGGAAGAAAGGATTGTCACTGTACCCTTGCCGTGCATGATCACAGATTCCGGCTTCGGTGCGATTGAGATATCTGGAAGCGGCGGCGGAACAGGGGCCTCTATAGCCCGATCTATCCGTATGATCGCTTTTCTGGCAGCAGAATCCACTTCCTTAAGGGTCACCTTTACATCATTCTTGGAGTCTCCGTCCAGATCTAAAAGCTTCTCCTGCGAAGGGGACAGGGTGACATTGCCACTTTTGGTTCCCAGCACCACAGATTCACCGACCGATTTACACATAATCTCGGGAGAAAGAGATCCCAGAATCACCTGCACTATATCGTTCTCGGCGAAGGAGCGCTCAAACAGCACCTCGTTCATCGTATATACATTTGATTTCTGCTCTTCCTTGGCCACAGGCTCCGGAGCTTTCTCCTGGCTTCTGTTGCCTGCGAAGATGAAAAAGAGAGCAGCCGCCATCACAATCAGGATTACAATGATGAGTGCTATAGGAACTAAATTCTTTTTCTCAGTCTTAATGATCGGAACCTTGGTCTTTGGCGCAGGAGCAGATTTCTCCTTGACAGGAATTCCCCGGAACATGGCAACCAGCCTTTCGCTGTCAAGCCCATAGTAACGGGCAAGAGTTCCTATGAAACCTGCGCAGTAAGCCTCGCCCGGCAGATCCTGGAAACGGTTTTCCTCTATCGCCTGGATATAGCCCGGAAGGATATGGGTGTCGGATGAGACCTGATTCAGAGGGAGTTTCTTCTCCTCTCTGGCAGCCTTAAGAATTGCCCCTACAGAATCCATGGATCACTCCGCTTCGAAAAGGAAGTTCTCAAAGACATTGGCGCTGGCCGGGGAATCGTATTCAAATCTGGTGTCGGGGATACCCTCGTTGGTCATGATATCGGTGAAGTCAAACTGCATCTCGGTATAGTCGGCGGTAACGCAGATCAGGCGGCGTATAAGGTTATCCTCGCCCACAGACATAATAAGCTGCCTGAAGCCCTCGTCCGGTGTTCTCCAGACAAACTTGAGCTTCTTTACCATCTCATCGCTGCCGTCATCCAGAGGGACAAAGTCGGGGCTGTCAAGATATGCCACTGTATAGTTCTGCTTAAGGATCTTAAGCCCTTCTCTGCTTGCCATGCCCGCACCAGAGACACCACCTTTCTTCTTCAGCTTCTGCTGCATGATCACACGGTATTTAGGGATATAGATGACCAGTTTCTCCTTGTCCACCACCAGAACCTGTTCCTTAGGGTTGTCAAAGTTGATCCTGAGGAGCGAAGGAGTCTTGTAGTATAAGATTCCATTCATCTTCTCCTTCCCTTTGGTGATTGTCACCTTTGCCTCGTAATCGTCGATCGAGCCGTACTGGGCAGAGACATAGTTGAGGAATTCATTCGCTGTGACAATACGCCCTGAGTCCTGGGCATAAGAGAAAAGCGCTGGGAATATGATCAAACATATAATAATATAAATCTTTTTCACATATATTAGTTTATTCATAGAATAGCGTTTGTCAAGGTTAGAGCCGAAAGTTCCTGCTCCGAAAGCTCCCTGTATTCTCCCGGTGCAAGAGCAGGATCCAATGTCAGACGATTCATCCTGATCCGTTTAAGGAAAATGACCCTGTTGCCGAGTGCTGCGAATATCCGCTTGACCTCATGATAAAGCCCTTCGTATATGGTAAGGCGGCAGGTATCTTTCCCCTCCCACTCAAGTTCTCCGCCCCGGCATACTGCTCCTGGCTCGTGATCTTCGGGCGGCATCTCCACCCCTGCCGCCACAGCCTCGGAATACTGTTTCTGCTCAGCCTCAGAGAGTGCGTTCTCAAGCTGCACAAAATAGGTCCTTGGAACATGATGCTTAGGGGATGTCAGCCTGTGGTTCAGATTGCCGTCTGTGGTAAGTATCAGAAGCCCCTCGGTGTCCAGATCAAGGCGCCCTACAATGCCCAGCTCGCCGCCCAGCCTCTTCCCCCTGTCAGCATCCTCCATAAGGTCAAATACTGTAGGGTGAGCCCCTCCTTTGGATGAGCAGACATAGCCCGATGGCTTGTTCATCATGTAGTACACATGGACAGAAACTTTAAGAGGCCGGCCGTCGACAACAACTTTATCTTCAGCTATGTTTATGTGGATATCAAAACGCTCAACCGGCACTCCGTTCACAGTCACAAGCCTCGATCTCACCAGAGATCTCACATCGCTCCGGGAACCATATCCGCTGTTTGCCAGAAGCCGGTCAAGCCTCACCTGTTCATTGTTCTTTCCCATACTTTTACTATAACATATTGCTTTACCAGTTGACATATGGTTTTTTTAAACTTACAATTTTTGAATGGCCTTGGCAGAAGAAAAACCGATCATAGTCCAGAGCGACGGCACAATACTGCTGGATGTCCACTCTCCTAATTTCGAGTCGGCACGGGACGATATCTCTGTCTTTGCAGAGCTTGAGAAATCGCCGGAGCACATACACACCTATTCAATTTCTCCCATCTCCCTCTGGAACGCCGCATCGGCAGGAATCCCCACAGATCAGGTGATAAAGCGGCTTAAGAAATGGTCGCGGTTTGATATACCCGAGAATGTCCTGTTCCAGATCGAGGACAGCGGATCACTTTTCGGCAAACTGGTGCTGGTGGAGACCGGCAACCCGGACACCCTGATGCTCAAGGTGGAGAACATAATCCTGTACAAATCCCTCCTTGCAGTGAAAAAGCTTGAGAAGCTGCTCATGCCTGCACCAGAGGATAATGCATTCCTGGTAAGAACCTTGGACCGGGGCACTGTGAAGCAGGAGCTTATCAACCTGGGCTATCCTGTCAAAGACAACATACCGCTCAGAGCCGGCGCACCGATGGAGTTCAGACTCAGGAACACCACTTCCAGCGGCAAGAAGCTGGTTATCAGAGATTACCAGATAGAGGCTGCAAACGCATTCTACGGCAAGGGTGCCCCGGGAAACGGCTACGGCACTGTGGTCATGGCCTGCGGCTCAGGAAAGACTATGGTGGGCATGAAGATCATGGAGCTTATGCAGACCCAGACTTTGATCCTGACCACCAACATCGCCGCCGTGCACCAGTGGATGGAGGAGCTTCTGGACAAGTCCTTTGCGAAGCCGGAGGATATCGGAGAGTACAGCGGAGAGAAGAAGGAGATAAAGCCTATCACTGTGGCAACCTACCAGATACTTACATGGCGGCCTGACAAAAAAGAGCACTTCCCCCACTTCGAGATTTTCAAGAAGAACAAATGGGGACTCATCATCTATGATGAGGTCCACCTGCTTCCTGCCCCTGTGTTCAGGATCACTGCCGAGATCCAGGCTATAAGCCGGGTCGGCCTTACTGCCACACTTATCCGTGAGGATGGAAGGGAAAAGGATCTTTTCTCTCTGGTAGGCCCTAAAAAGTACGACAGCCCATGGAAAGACCTGCAGGCAAAAGGTTGGATTGCCGATGCATCGTGCCACGAGATCCGGGTTGAGCTGCCCGAGGACCTTAAAGTTCCATATTCTATCGCAGGAAAGAGGGAGAAATTCCGGCTTGCCTCGGAGAATCCACGCAAGCTCCCGATCATCAAGGAGCTCATAGACAACCATCCCGACGACTTTATCCTTATCATAGGGCAGTACCTCTCCCAGCTCAAAGAGGTCAAGAAGCTGCTGGATGTCCCTATAATCACAGGACAGACCCCGAACAAGAACAGGGAGGAGATCTACAACAGGTTCCGCCGCGGTGAGGAGAGGGTCATAATTGTATCCAAGGTGGCAAACTTTGCCATAGACCTGCCGGATGCATCCATGGCAATACAGATATCGGGAAGCTTCGGCTCAAGGCAGGAGGAGGCGCAGCGGTTAGGCCGGATACTGCGGCCGAAGGACAGGAACTCCACATTCTACACCCTTACATCAAGGTTCACTGTGGAGGAGGAATTCTCTGCAAACAGACAGAAGTTTCTTACAGAACAGGGTTACAGATATCTTATAGAGAGCCGCTGATCAGTCGGAGATCCGCTCTATTTTGGCACCCAGACTCTTAAGCTTTGCAGCCAGGTTCTCGTAGCCCCGCTCTATCTGGTAGATGTTGCTTATAGTGCTCTTGCCCTCTGCGCACAGAGCTGCAATAACCATAGCCATACCAGCCCGGACATCAGGAGAAACCATGTTGGAGCCCTTCAGGGAAGCAGGACCGCTCACCACAGCCCGGTGAGGGTCGCAGAGAACAATCTTTGCCCCCATCTCTATAAGCTTATCGACAAAGAACATCCTGGATTCGAACATCTTCTCGTGAATCAGGACTGTGCCGTTCACCTGGGTTGCCACTACAGTGACAATACTGGTCAGGTCAGGCGGGAATCCTGGCCATGGAGCGTCGTCTATGGATGGGATCTGGTCTCCCATATCAGGCTTTACCCGCAGCTCCTGCCGTGGCCGGATAAGGATTGAGTTGCCGCTGGTCTCCCAGCTAATTCCAAGTTTGCCGAATGCAATTTTCGCCATACGCAGGTTCTTGGGCTCTGCATCGATTATCTCCAGCTTGCTGTGGGTTACAGCCGCAAGACCTATGTAGGAGCCGACCTCCATGAAGTCAGAGCCTATCCGGAACTGTGTGCCGTGGAGCTTGGAGACCCCTTTTATCCGCAGGATGTTGGAGCCGATTCCATCGATTTTAGCACCCATGGATACCAGCATGCTGCACAGATCCTGCACATGGGGCTCGGATGCCGCATTCTGGATAACAGTATTTCCCTCGGCCAGAACCGCAGTCATAATAGCGTTCTCGGTAGCAGTTACAGATGCCTCGTCCAGGAACAGATCCACACCCACCAGCTTGTTGGCAGTAACTTTGTATACACCGTCGGCAGAGACCCGGGCACCCAGCTCGGTGAATGCCAGGAAGTGGGTATCAAGCCTTCTGTGGCCTATTACATCGCCGCCCGGAGGTGGGAATGTAACGCTGCCGGTTCTGGCCAGAAGAGGCCCTGCAAAAAGGATGGAGGCTCTTACAGCCTTGGCCTCGGCAGCCGGAATCTCGGCTTTCTTTATATCAGTTGTCTTTATGGAATACTTGTTTGTGCCCAGCCAGGTCACCTTGGAGCCCAGCTGCTTGAGAATCCTCACCATTACAGATACATCCTCAATCTCGGGAATGTTCTCTAAGATGACTTCCTCGTCGGTAAGAAGCGCCGCGGCAAGGCATGGAAGAGCCGCATTCTTGTTTCCACTGGCCTTGATCTTGCCTTTCAGCGGATAAGAACCCTCGATAACATATTTATCCATATTTCCACCTTACAATGGTAAAAACAGGCTGTCAAGCCAGCAATATCTGGCCGTACTGCCCGTCAAATCCATATTTTATCTTAAATCTGTTCTCCTTGACAGCCCTGATTCCCTCTATAACTGCATCGGGAACACCCTGCAGAGCCACATCTGCATCCTGGAACCAGAGGCTGCTCTCGTTCCCGGCCTGGCCCGCAATCTTTATATAAAGGTCAGATGCCTTCTTGGAGCCGGCGCCGCAGCCTAAGCTTGCGGCAATAATCTCGATAAGCGGCATCTGGTAGACAAACGCCTGCTTCCGTACGGCAAGCCCGCTGGAGATACGCTTAATCCGCTGCCTAACCCCTTCCACAAAGGGCTTGCCGCACAGGGGGCAGACCGCCGGCGGATTATCCAGATACCAGACCTCCTGCCCATTATGGCCCGGTCTGTCAAGGCGGTGTCCTGTCAGGTAGTAGCGCCCCTCGAAGGGAGGGAACTCCGCAGTCTTAAGCACAGCCTTGGCAGCCAGTGCAGCCAGGACACCGGAAGCAGACTCCTCCTGCATATCCAGAAGGGTAAACTCCCGGCCCAGCCGGTTGAAGGCAGCTGAGTGGGCATCGCTTGATGAAATCAAAGGAACATCCAGGCCGCCGGCCACTGCAGCCAGCATCTCCGGGTCGGCGCTTAAGCCTGTCTCAAGGGCATCGATGCAGGAAGAGGCTTCTCCCCATATCTCGGTCACAGAGTCAACCGGATTCTTACCGCCCAGGATTCCCTCCGGGGTCACAACATGGGCCGGAACTATGGCAACCCTGGCCTTTCTCTTCATCTCTATAAAAAAATCCTGCATCTCCGGATAGCTTTCAAACTTTACAAAGGGGCGGCCGATTCCCAGCTTGGAGCCCTTCTTCTCCATCATGGTGCGGACTGTATAGACACTCTCCATATCGCCGAAGAGTATCACAACATGAAACAGCTTCCGCTTGGCTGGATTCTGGGCATAAGGCAATGTGACAATAATCTCGGTCTGAGGCATCAGATACTGACCCTCTTTTATGACCCACATCGATTTCTGCCTGTCAAACGGGAACTCGGCGCAAAGCTCATCCTCCCACTTCTTGAGCAGGATGTCGCCGCTGCCGTAGATATTTATTCCTTTGATTCCCATCACATAGGAAAGACGCTTGAAGTCTGATTTTCCTGAGGCACCGGCATAAGGTGAATGGGAATGAAGATCCACTACAAGGTTCATGGCTTTCCTACCTTAAGAGATATCCCTTGCCTGCATCCTTATACAGATGGGAGGTCAGATATTTGTTCCCAGGCAGCTTACGGGCCCTCTGGGAGCGCATTATAGCGTTGTAGTTCGGGTCGTTGGGATGAAGCAGGTTCATCTTCTCAAAGACTATCCCCTTCTTCTCGTGATGATGGACATAGACCACATTTCCGGACTTCTTATCGGATGAGACAACCATGCCGATATGGCTCAGCATGTCGTCGGAACGGCCGTTATGGTTGGCATCGTAGGTGTTGTCCCAGAACAGGATATCGCCAGGTACCGGAACAGTAGGCCTGTATATAAGTCCCTTGGCACACAGAGTCTCGTGAATCCGCTGTGTGCCACCGCCCCCGTATTTATTGAAATCCTTGGCCAGGTCTATCCCGGCTTTATAGTATATGGCTCTGACCACTCCGGAGCAGTCCATCTTGAACCTTGTGCCGTTGACTGTCAGATAGTTTCTTCCCTTTGCCCAGTTTGCTGCCTCCACCAGCTGCTTCTGCTTCTGGCTGATACTCTGGGTGCTGCCTGGGCTTTTTACCGGGGTGATTGTGCTTGGAGTGGTGCTGGTGGCAGTGCTTGTACTGGAGCTGGGACTTGGGCTTGGAGTTGCGCTGCTGCTCTTACTGGTTTCCTGGGGAGTATTGGAAACAGCTTTGGGCTCTGCCTTCGGAACTGACTCTGCTGGCTCTGCTGTCTCCTCTGCAGCCTTTTTCTCCTGTTTCTGCTTCACTGCAGGACAGTCAAAGATCTGGGGCAGCGACTCGCAGCCTGTGCAAAGCATAACGGCAAACAGCAGAAAGAGAGCAAAAAATCTCCTCAATCAGAACTCCGTACCTATGGCAAATTTGGTGAATATCTTCTTCTGGTCAAAGTCCCAGCCGCCATAGCACAGGAACTTGACCGGCATCACGCCGATGAAGACGATGTTGAAGTCAAAAGAGAGACCTGCGGTGAAGATAGGTTCGTCAAAGTAGTAGAAGTCGCCGAACACACCCAGGCGCACATCGCTGAATATAAAGGCCTCGGCAAGGCTTGGGGTGAAGTCAGGCTTAAGGTATAAGGTGGTCTGGGCCATAAGAATCTGGTCAAAGTCGCCCTTGATAGTCTTTCCCCGGACGCCGTCGTTCTTGTACAGACAGATGGTGTCGTTGCCTGGAAGAGGCATTCTGTAGGTCGCCTTCTCCTGCAGATGCAAGAGCCAAACCAGCTTGTGGTCAAAGTTTACAGAACCTCCCCAGCCGTCGGTGTCCTGGTTCTCCTTGAAGCCGAAAGCAGAGAACTTTATGAACTTATCCCGGCCTATATATCCCTTGAGACCGGCACGGTGGAAGGAATCAATCTCATCCATATCCCTGTCCAGAGTTCCCTCGAAGGTGCAGAATGGGTCAATGCCAAACCTATCGCCGGAGAAATATATAATCTCGTTGTTTGAATAGTAATAGAATTTATGGAGCTCGTTATCCTTGAAATCCACCAGTCCTCTGGTCTTTGACTTGAAGAAATCACCAAGGGCAAAAGTAAGGGCAGAATCGAGGCCGTAGTTGTCGGGGAACCAGTATTCACGCAGGTTTATCCGCATGGTCTTATAGCCCAGCTCTTCTCCTAGATAAAGGTAATTGTAGTTATTCAGATAATAGTCATTCGGAATCTCTCCCAGCATAGATATACCGATTGTAAAGAGAGGTGTAAGCTCCCGCAGGGGAATCATCTCTGTCTTCCGGTAGCGCCTGCAGAAATCGTCAATCTTCTCCCTGTTCTTTTCCCGCTTGGCAAGGAATGATGCCTGCTCTGCCTCGGTCTTGTCCGAAAGCTCTGCCAGACTCTTGAGCTCACCCATGTGCTCTTCTGCACACTCATAACCCAGCTGGATAATCTCATCGCTCTTGTCAAAGCCCATGAATGAATACTTCTCCACAGGGTTACGGAGCCATACCAGGTTCTCGTGCTTCTTTATCTCCTCCACTCCCTTTCTGGTCTTGCTCACATCCTGCATACGGTTCACTACAGTCACAAAGTTCCGCAGGTTCTGCTTGAATGTGTACAATGTCGAGGAGACTGCCACTTTATCAGTATACCGGTATGCGTGGTCCACCGGCACAATATTGGTGCAGCCGCCGTCCATCAGCAGATAGCCCATATATTCTTTCGGGGCAAAGTCCACAGGGATTACAATGCTTCCCTCGATTATGTCATACATGTCGCCGGCCTCGAATATAATCTGGCGGCGGGTGATCAGGTCTTCGCAGATGACAGCCACAGGAATATCCAGATCCTCTATGCGCCTGTCCCCCAGAATTCCGTGGATTACAGAGACAAAGCGGGATGTATCAAGGACACCGCCCTTGACTGGCAGCTGGGGTTTGAAGAACTCCCCCAGGGTGAACTCGGTCATCACATCGTAGATGTCGTCGCAGGAGATTCCGGCGCTGTAGAGGAGTGCAATGATAGAGCCCATGGAGTTGGTAACCATGAAGTCGGGGACAATCCCCTCCTCCTCCAGCTTCTTTAGGACACCCAGATGGGCCATAGCGCGGGCTGCACCGCCAGAAAGGACAAGGCCTAAAGGCTGGGAACGCCCTGCTGCCGCCGCCCTCTCCTGAGCCTTCTTTATAAAGGCCTCTTCCCCGATATAGACGGGGACATCAATAAGCATTATCTCGTCGCTGGTATCATAAGTCTCCTCTGCAATACAGAGAGAAGGGAGAATTAATATGAGAAGTAAGATGATGGAAACCAGCTTCCTCAAAGGTAATCTATTCCTCAATCACAGTATAGATAAGGGGAAGCTCGTCTGGCTGAACCTTGGAGATTGTATAAGCTTTCTTGAATCTGGCCACCGCTTCCTCAAAATTCTTTTTATCGTTCACATGGAAGATGGCAAGCTCCTCGCCCTTCTTCACATAATCGCCAAGCCGTTTCTTAATGACTATGCCCACAGCAGGATCAATCACATCCTCCTTGGTCATACGGCCTGCCCCTAAAAGGGATGCGGCAGAGCCCACCTCGTGGGTGATTATCTCTGACACGTATCCAGAGGAATCGGCGCATACAGAAATCTGCTCCTTTGCATGGGGCAGAATAGAGGTGTCGTCCACCACATTGGGATCGCCACCCTGGTTCTTGATCATCTGGGCCAGCTTTACCAGTGCCTGGCCAGAGGCAATCTTCTCCTCCAGCATCATCATGGCCTCGCTGTCCGACTCGCAGATTCCGCCCAGAATAAGCATCTTGGAAGCCAATGTCAGGGATACTGTCTTGATGTCGCACTCGATGTTATCCTTGAGAACATGGATAGCCTCTTCCACCGACAGGGCATTTCCGATGCAGTTGCCCAAAGGCTGGTTCATGTCTGTCACCACAGCTGCAGTCTTAAGCCCTTTTGCATTACCGATTCTTACCATTATATCGGCCAATTTTATAGAATCCTTTAAGGCTGGAAGAAGGGCTCCGTTTCCTGTCTTGACATCCAGGACAACAGCATCGGTTCCCATGGCAATCTTCTTGCTCATTATGCTGGAGGCAATGAGGGGCAGGCTCTGCACAGTACCGGTCACATCACGCAGGGCATAGAGCTTCTTGTCGGCCGGAACCAGGTCCTGGGTCTGGCCTATTATGGAAAGCCCCACCTTGGAGACATTCTTTATAAAAGTTTCATTATCGAAGAAAACATTGAAGCCCGGAATAGACTCAAGCTTGTCCAGGGTGCCGCCTGTAAAGCCCAGACCCCGGCCCGACATCTTGGCCACCTTGCATCCGCAGGCCGCAACCAGAGGGGCAACCAGCAGTGTGGTGTCATCCCCTACGCCGCCGGTGGAATGCTTGTCCACCTTGAAGCCCTTGATACCGGAAAGATCCATCCGCGGCCCCGAGTCAATCATTGCAGAGGTCAGGGCAACAGTCTCCTCCTCGTCCATCCCCTTAAGGACAATAGCCATAAGGAGAGCCGACACCTGGTAGTCGGGAATAATTCCCTTGACATAGCCGTCGATGAAAAAATTGAGCTCTTCCTGATTAAGCTTCAGGCCGTTCTTTTTCTTTTCTATAATATCAGTGAAAACCATAGAGACATTTTAATTGAAAACAGGAGTTGAAACAAGGGTTAGGAGCGGATAAACTCCACCAGCCTGTCTATGTCCACCGGCTGATGCAGGAACAGGTCTGCCTTCTTGCTCTCCTTTGCGGTGGAGTTCTCCTCGGCTATGAAGATGATGGCAGGCTTCTCGTAGTCCCGGCGGCTTGAGATAGTGTCGTACAGATTCTCCACTGTCAGCTCCTTGAAGGATTCGCTAAGTATGATCACCTCGGGCTTTTCAGCCATCAGGAGACGGCCGGCATCGAAGCTGGTGACTGCCGAGATGAACAAGTATCCCGGGAGGGCCTCAGAAAGGGCATCCCGCAGCTCCTTTATAGCAACACGGTCGGTGTTTATGATAAGCACTTTTTTATCGTTCACAAAGCCGTCGTTCAGGCTCTCGAGCACCTCGGCAGGCACCTTCATGCCCCGCTCCTTGAGAAAATCCACCAGATGCTCGGCATAGACCCGGTACTGGCCGCCGGGGGTTGTGAAGGCCTTGAGGGAGCCGTTCTTTATCCAGTTTATGGCAGTCTGATTAACTACACCACAGATGTTTGCCACTTCCAGGGCAGAGTAAATCTTAATCCTCTTCCGTTTCTTTTCCATCCAAGACCTCCTTTGTTATAAGTCTTATGACAGAGAGGGAGTATCCCTTCTGCAGCATCGCCGCCTTAATCTTCTCGGGTGTGCAGTTCTTCTTTCTGGCAGCTTTATTATACACCTTGCGGGCCCCTTCCAGAAGAGCCTCCTCATCCAGAAGCTCGGCCACAGCCTCTTCCGCATCGCGGGCCGATACACCCTTTGCCCGGAGCCCCGACACCAGCACGCTCTTTCCGGCCGGGTTCCTCTTCAGGCGGGAACGTACCCAAAGCTGTGCAAAGCGCCTGTCATCAAGATAATTCTTTTCCTTAAGCTGTGCAAGGACAGCCTCCACCACAGGTGCCTCGAAACCGCGCTGCCTCAGCTTGGTGCGGAGCATAAAGGCAGAGTGCTCGGCAAGGTCCAGAAGAGATAACGCCTTGGAGCGGCATAGGATCAGTCTGTGGCCTCTCTCCAGCTGCTCCACAACTTCGCCTGAAATCTCATCTCCCTTGGCATAGGGAAAAGCAAGATAGTCTGAGTCGGAAATAAAAAAAGAGGCACCAGTCGAGATTGACACCTCGGTGAATGCCTCCTTTGTATGAATTCCGGTAATATAGATATTAACGTTTTGAGAACTGGAATCTTCTTCTCGCACCGCGTCTACCATATTTCTTTCTCTCTACCATTCTGGAGTCTCTGGTGAGGAATCCGTTGGCATGGAGTACGCTGATGTTTGACTCATCGTTGGCTGCAAGAGCTCTTGCGATACCATGTCTGCAGGCACCAGCCTGACCTCTGACTCCGCCGCCCTTAACATTGATAAGGATATCAAACTTGCCTTCGGAAGCTGTAGCTACCAGAGGCTGCTTTACAGTGAACACGTGCTCTGGGTTTGCGAAATAAGCCTCAACGCTCTTTCCGTTCACCATGATGGCACCGTTTCCGTTTCTCAGATAAACCCGTGCAACAGAAGTTTTTCTTCTTCCTGTTCCTAATGAAAGATTAGTTATTTTTGCCACTTCTTACTCTCCTTATCCTCAGATTTCCAGCTTTTCAGGATTCTGTGCAGCATGTGGATGATCAGGTCCTGCGTAAATCTTTACGTTAGCGAAAAGCTTGTTTCCTAAAGCGCCGTGTGGGAGCATTCCCTTTACAGCTCTTTCCATCGGATAAGTAGGCTTCTTCTCAAGAACAGCTCTGTAGGTCTCTGCTCTCATTCCGCCTGGATATCCAGAGTAGTTATAGTAAATCTTTTTATCTTCTTTGCCGCCAGTCACAATTGCTTTCTCAGCATTGATGATGATAACGAAATCGCCGATCTCCTGATGAGGAACATAGCATGCCTTGTGCTTGCCTCTTGCAAGGTTAGCAGCCTTAACAGCAACGCGTCCCAGAGGAACTCCCTCAGCGTCCAGCACGTACCATTTTCTGACAACATCTTTTGGTTTAACAAAGATAGTTTTCATTTCATAGTCCTTTATAAAATTTTTCTCTGCACCATCCTGTTAGAAGCAGGCAGGTATGAAGGTAACGGACTCATAACTGCGCAGTCTGGGCAGATTCTAATACAAGTATAATAAATTTAATGATTTTACAAAATTTGTCAATAGGGTTAGAATATCGTTGCAATGAAGGACCAGACCCGTAAGCTTATACGCTACACACTCCCCTCTATACTCAGCATGGTCAGCATCTTCTTCTTCGGAATCGTGGACGGCATCTTCGTGGGCCACGGGGTGGGAATAAATGCGGTCGGCGCAATCAACATCGCATTCCCTTTCATCATGTTCTTCACAGCATTCACCATGCTCACAACCATCGGGGCCCTCACCATAACTGCAATCCGCATAGGACGCAAAGATTTCGATGGTGCGAACCAGGTCTTCACCCTGGCCATAGCACTCAACGCGGCCATAGGGACAGTGCTCTGCCTTTTCGGAACCATATTCACAGGCCCTCTGGCCAGGATGCTGGGTGCCACCGACACCTTCTACCCTCTGGTCAAGGAATACCTCTTCTGGTACTCCATATTCATCATCCCCTGCTGCCTCAACAGCGCGTTCCTCGGCTTTGCCCGGAACGACGGTGTCCCGGAGCTGGTCAGCATACTCACTGTCGGCTCCTCGGTGCTCAACATAGTCGGAGACTACATACTTATTTTCCCGCTCCACATGGGGCTTAAAGGGGCAGCTCTGGCCACCGGCTCGGCCCAGACCCTGTCGCTCCTCTTCGCCTTCGGCCACTTCCTCCGGAAGCGCGGCAAACTCCGGCTGGGGAGGCTGCAGATTGTTCCAAGCCTTATATTCAACATGTTCAAACGGGGAATGCCTGAGTGCGTGGCCCAGTTCGGAACCCCGGTCACAATGGTGCTCACCAATGTCATGCTGGCCCGTCATCTCGGAGATGACGCACTCAACGCCTACTCGCTCCTTATGTACATAGCAACCTTCTCCGCCTCCATCTTCGTAGGGGCCAGCCAGGGACTCCAGCCTCTGTTCGGAAACAGCTACGGCGAGGAGAACGAAAGCGACCTGCGCTATTATCTCAGGGCTGGCCTCTTCATCAGCGTAGGAGGCGGAATGATAGTCAACTTCTTCCTCCTTTTCTCTGGCCCGACCGTCGCTCTCCTCTTCAACTCAAACCAGGCGGCCATTGCACTCTTCAACCAGCATATGCCCAAGTATCTGGTCTCCATACTGCTCGAGGCAGTCACTGTCACTATCTCTGCATTCCTCTACTCCACCACCAGGAGCAAGGCTGCCCTCTCCATCCATGTACTGCGGGCTTTCGTGGTCAATTCAATCGTAATCCTCTCAATCCCTGCGGTGCTCGGCCCCCGGAACCTCTGGTTCGCACCCCTCATCATCGAGATCATAGTCATGACCACTGCCATCATCCTCCTCAAGTACAACACCAGAAACGGCCTTATCGGCGCAGATAAAGAATAGTTCTAAATTTGACAGATACCCCTCTTTATGGTACCCTTTCTGAAGGGAGAGACAAATGAGAATCAAACATGCAACAGACAAAGAACTCAAGACCATGGATGCCTGGTGGCGCGCCAGCAACTACCTGACTGCCTGCCAGCTCTATCTTTTGGATAACCCGCTTCTGGAAAAACCGCTGAAGCCGGAACATATCAAGAAAAAAATCGTAGGCCACTGGGGAACCTGCCCCGGCCAGAACTTCATCTATACCCACTTAAACCGCGTGATCAAGGAGAAGGAGCTGGACATGATCTACCTCTCCGGTCCGGGACACGGCGGAAACGCCATGGTTGCCCAGGACTGGCTTGACGGCAGCTATCAGGAGGTATACCCGAACATCACCCAGGACAAAGAGGGAATGCAGCGCCTTTTCAAGCAGTTCAGCTTCCCGGGCGGAATCCCGAGCCATGTGGCACCTGAGACCCCGGGTTCAATCAACGAAGGTGGCGAGCTGGGCTATTCACTTGCCCACGCTTTCGGTGCAGTCCTGGACAACCCTACCCTTATCGCAGCCTGCGTGGTAGGCGACGGCGAGGCCGAGACCGGACCTCTTGCCACCAGCTGGCAGCTGAACAAATTCCTCTCTGTGAAGAACGACGGCGCAGTGCTCCCTATCCTGCACCTCAACGGCTACAAAATCGCAAACCCGACAGTGCTTGCCCGCATCTCTCATGCCGAGCTTGAGGCCTTCTTCAAGGGGTGCGGCTGGATGCCATACTTTGTGGAGGGAAGCGACCCTGCCAAGATGCACCGGAAGATGGCCGACACCCTGGATCTCTGTATCCAGCAGATTCAGTCCTTCCAGAAGGCAGCCAGGGAAAAGGGCGATACCAAGCGTCCGCGCTGGCCTATGATCATACTCCGCGCTCCAAAGGGCTGGACAGGCCCTAAAGAGGTGGACGGCCTCAAGGTGGAGGACTACTGGAGAGCACATCAGGTGCCGGTACAGCCCGATACACCAGAGCATATCAAGCTGATCGAGAAATGGCTCAAGAGCTACAAGCCACAGGAGCTGTTCGACAAGAACGGAGTCCCTGTGAAAGAGCTTCAGGATTTCCCACCGAAGGGAACTCTCAGGATGGGTGCAAACCCCCATGCCAACGGTGGAAAGCTCCTCAAGGACCTCAGGATGCCGGACTTCCGGGATTATGCAGTCAACATCCCGTTCCCAGGCAGTGTGGAGGATCAGGACATGAAGGTGCTGGGCACCTTTGTCAGGGACATCTACAAGCTGAATCAGGAGGCAAGGAACTTCCGCTCCTTCGGTCCGGACGAGACCACATCCAACCGGCTCGGCCCTATGTTCGAGGTTGACAACCGCTCATGGTGCGGCGATATTCTGCCGGAGGACGACCATCTTTCACCGGAAGGAAGAGTCATGGACTCAATGCTCTCAGAGCACGTGTGCCAGGGAATGCTTGAAGGCTACCTCCTCACCGGCCGCCACGGCTTCTTCACAAGCTACGAGGCATTCATCAGGATCGTGGACTCAATGTTCTCTCAGCACGCAAAGTGGCTCAAGGTGTGCAACCAGCTCCCTTGGAGAGAGAAGATATCATCGCTCACATACATCCTCGCTTCCAACGTATGGCAGCAGGACCACAACGGATTCACCCATCAGGATCCAGGCTTCCTGGACCACGTTGCAAACAAGAAGGCCGACGTCGTGCGCCTCTACCTGCCGCCAGATGCCAACTGCCTCCTCTCCTGCTACGACCACTGCATCAGGAGCCGTAACTATGTCAACGTAATCGTTGCATCCAAGCATCCGCGGCCACAGTGGCTGACCATGGAGCAGGCAGTTAAGCACACAAGACAGGGAATCGGAATCTGGCAGTGGGCCTCCACCGACCAGGGTGCGGAGCCGGATATCATCATGGCCTGCGCAGGAGACACTCCTACACTGGAGACACTGGCGGCTGTTACCATACTGCGGTCTGCATTCCCCGAGCTCAAGATAAGGGTCATCAACGTTGTTGACCTTATGCGGCTCCAGTCCGACTCTCAGCATCCGCACGGCCTTTCCCAGAAGGAGTACGATGCCCTCTTCACAAAGTACAAGCCTATCATCTTCGCATTCCACGGCTATCCATCCCTGATCCACCAGCTCACCTACAAGCGGACCAACAAGAATCTCCATGTCCGGGGCTATATCGAGGAAGGAACCATCACCACACCGTTCGACATGAGAGTGCTCAACGGCATCGACCGGTTCAATCTGGTGCAGAGCGCTATCTACAACCTGCCTCAGCTGGGTAACCGTGGCGCATACCTGATCCAGCAGATGAAGGACAAGCTGGTGGAGCACAAGCAGTACATAGCCAAGTACGGCGTGGACCTGCCAGAGGTTGCAGACTGGAAGTGGAGTTAAATTAAATTATTGTGCCGGCACTACGGCAAAGAAGACCAAATCCTTGGTGCCGGTATTTATAAGCTGGTGGGAATGTCCCTTGGGGCAGTACTGGCAGCAGCCAGGTCCCACCTTGGTCTCCTCATCATCGACATAGGAAATACCATGCCCCTCAAGGATAAAGATAATCTCGCTTGAGGTGTCGTGAGTGTGCTTTCCCACAGTGGCGCCGGGAATCAGACGGCTCAGCAGAATCTTGTTTGTGCCGTCATCCACCATCTTGGCCATCATATATTTCTCCCCACCCTTGAAATGATGGAGTATCTCTTCTTTCATCTTGTTGAAATCTATTACCATATCAGCACCCACAGGCTTCGTGTTCAGTCCTCATAGCCAGGATACAGTCCTGGATCACATCGTTAAGCTCCTTGCCCATCAGGGCAGCTCCCTCTTTTATAACCTCGCGGTTGCAGCCGGCGGCAAAGGCCAGAGTCTTGAACTTCTTGGTCACAGACTTCACCTCCATGTCGGTCACGCTCTTGGAAGGACGGGCCATGGCGCAGGCGAAGATAAGGCCGGTAAGCTCATCCACAGTATAGAGCACCTTCTCCATATAAGAGGTGGGCTCAACATCGCAGCACAGCTTCCAGCCGTGGCTCTGAACCGCATGTACAAGCTCGTCGGTGATGTCAGGAAAGTTGGCTTTCTCTGCCTCGAAAATATCCTTGCACTTTATGCAGTGCTGGTCGGGATATTTCTCAAAGTCTATGTCGTGGAGCAGCCCCACGCACTCCCAGAACTCAGGGTCAGCCTCCCCACTCTTCTGGGCAAAGTACTTCATTGCAACAGACACTGTCTTGCTGTGCCTGAGCAGTGTGTCGCTGCTCACATATTTCTTAAGCAAAGTTTCCGCATCAGCATATTTCATAGTTCTCTCCTTATCCTATCACTTTCCAGGTGCCGGCTTTCTTGGAGCCTTCCCTCACTATGGTACCAGCCTTCTTAAGATCAGCCAGGCGCCGCTTTACTGTGGCCGGGGATACTCCCAGCTGAGCAGCCAGAGCATCGTAAGTGGCGGCCGGGTTCTCTCTCAGCACATTTAAAAGGTCATTTATAAGGTCAGTTTTTATCGGGTCATTTATCGGGTCACGAGGTACAGCTTCACCTGCTGCCTTCGGAGCTGCCACCTTGCCAGGCTTCCCACACTTCTTCAGCTCAGATAATATCAGGTTCAGCACAAAGGTGATGAAGTCGCCGGAGTTGCCTGCATCGCTGCTGGCGCGGAGTGCATACCGGTACTGGCCATGGACAGCCTCGACCGCATCTTCGATAGGAAGGGTCAGGAACACAGGGTTCCAGGTACCCAGGAGAGCAAGCAGGCACTTCCGCCCTATAACGCCGTTGTCGGCTTCGAAGGGCTGGTTTGTCTCAAGCTCATAGAGCAGCTCGCACCCTTTTATCAGGATGTGGTCAGGTGCCTTGTCCACCCAGCCCAGAAGATCCTGCATCAGGAACGGAAGACGGCCTGTGCCGTACCCCTGCCTGAACTTTTCGGGCAGATATTCCCTGAGAAGCGACCTGTAAGAGGCTGGCTTCTCCCCTTTGCCGCCGCAGAGAGCCTGCAGCTCGGCAATGTCCGAAATAAGCTGGATAGCTTCAGCTTTAATTTTGAATGGGGTCTGATACATTTGACCTTATTATATCACACCTTGACCCAAAAGCAACAGATAATTTGACCCTTTAAATCAGATTCAGGGTATCGGCCGGGTTTTCTGCGGCATTCACCTTCTCTGCCGCCTTTATAATCATGCCCTTCTCGTCAATCAGGTAGGTGGTGCGCACCACTCCGAAGCTCTTCTTGCCGTACATATTCTTCTCTTTCCATACATCATAGGCCTTGATTGCCTCAAGCTCAGTATCTGCCAGAAGAGTGAACTTCAGGTTGAACTTCTGCTGGAACTTCTTGTGGCTCTCCACGCTGTCCTTGCTCACACCAAGCACCACGGCCCCCTTCTCCCTGAACTGAGGATAGAGCTCCGAGAACCCGCAGGCCTGCTTTGTGCATCCCGATGTATTGTCCTTCGGATAGAAGTAGAGAATCACCTTCTGTCCCTTATATTCAGACAGAGTATGCATCTTCCCATCCTGGTCCGGCAGCTTGAAGTCCGGTGCTTTTGTATTGATATCCAGCATAAATATACCTCCCGCAGAAATGTCTTTATCCAGTAATAAATTATAAACCCAAAATACACTTTTTCAAGGGAGTTTTTGCTCTTTGAATACACTTTTTCAAGGGAGTTTTTTGTAAATATTCAATCTGACACATCCACATCTGCAACAATCTGGACGGAATAATCGGGGTAGAGCTTGCCAACCTCGTCATAGAGAATCTTAAGCCCCTCATCCGGGGTTATATCAAAGCTCATCACCACATCAAACCGCATGGTCTTGGCCTTGGTGTCCACATAGAAGCCGTGGAACTGCAGGGCCCAGTCGTGGGACATGACAGCCTCAAATATAGTATTGCGGATCTTCGCCGCCTCATCATCCTTAGTATTGAAGGAATAAACGCCTACTCCAGTCAGGATGACTCCGGTCTCCCTGTACACCTTCACCTGCACACGGCGGGTCAGCTCATCAACCTGGTCCACAGTCATGGTGTCAGGCAGCTCAAGATGAACAGAGGCATAATTTTTGTTAGGTCCATAGTCATTGATTATCAGGTCAAAGGCACCCCTCACCTCGGGCTCTTCCACCAGCAGCTTCTTTATCTGGATACTGGTCTCCTTGTCAGCCCTCTTTCCCAAGATGTCATCCAAAGTCTCGGTGATCATCTCGTAGCCGGCCTTCAGAATCATTATGGAGATCAGGACACCCACATAGTCCTCAAGAGAAATTCCAGTGAGGAGGAAGAATACGGCGGAGGCAAGGACCGAAGCCGAGAGGATCGCGTCAAACAGGGCATCGGAACCAGAGGCAACCAGAGCGCTGGAATTGACAGCCTTCCCTTTCGCCTTCACATAGCGGCCCAGCAGCAGCTTTACCACAACAGCCATAGAAATGATGATCAGGGCAACAGCGGAATAATCGGCCTTCTCGGGGTGGATGATTTTCTTGATAGACTCCACCAGTGCGGTGATACCGGCATAGAGCACGATAGCAGACACGATCATTGCACTCAGATACTCGATACGGCCGTAGCCCAGAGGGTGCTTCTTATCAGGGAGCTTTCCTGCCAGCTTGGTTCCTACGATTGTGATGACCGAAGAGAGGGCATCTGACAGGTTGTTCACCGCATCCAGCACAACAGCGATGGAGTTTGAGACAATCCCCACCACAGCCTTGAACGCCGCAAGAAAAATATTAGCCACGATGCCGATAACACTTGTCCGGACAATCACTCTGTCGCGGTTCTCAATATCTTTTGAAATATCTGCCATGAGAGAAGTATAAACTGGAAACTTATGTCCGACAAGCAGAAATCATGCTATAATTTGCTCATGAAGATCACTGTGATTCCCGATGTACACGGCACTCACCACTGGGAGAAAGCTTTTGAACCCGAAGAGCTGGCAAAGACCGATGCCATTGTCTTCCTGGGGGACTATGTGGATTCCTGGGACAACAGGCAGCCCGACCAGATGGAGAACCTGCAGGCAATCTTCGAAGCCAAGAAGAAGTATCCCGACAAGGTGACAGTGCTGATGGGAAACCACGACCTCTCATATATCTCGGATCCTTATGTCTCAGATCATCAGTGGGATTACGCCACAGAGATATGGTCCATCATCAACTATAATATCGAGCTTTTTGACATGGTCACGGAGTTTGACGGTTGGTTATTCTCCCACGCTGGTATCACCAAGACATGGCTCTCGATCTATGGAATTGATAAAGCAACCGATGTGTTAGCCGAAATCAACGGCATCTTCCACGCGGGACGTTATAAGATTTTCGACTTCGGCCCCTACTGCACCAACTCATACGGCGACAGCATCTACAGCCCGCCCACATGGGTGCGTCCACGGAGTCTTCTTTCTGACATGTGGACCGCTGACGGCAAGTACAAAGGCCAGGTGGTAGGCCACACCGAAATCCGCCCCAACCCCTGCTTCCTCACCAAGAACGGCAACAGAGCGATCATCGTGGACTCCCCAGAGCACGACTGCATCTTCCACTTCGACACCGAAGCCGAGTACACATGGAAAGAGATGTAGTTATTTATACTGGTAAAAATTCCAAATAAATATTAGACTATAAGCATGAAAAAACTCCTTGCCATACTGCTTGCAGTCTCCCTGCTATTTATCTCCTGCGCTGGAAAAGTCCAGGATCAGGACATTGTCATCCTCTACACAAACGATGTTCACTGCGGTGTGGACGATAATATCGGATACGCCAAGCTTGCCTCCTATAAAAAGCAGCTTCTGGAGCAGAATCCCTATGTCACTCTGGTTGATGCGGGCGACGCTGTCCAAGGGGATATAATCGGAGCACTCTCGAAGGGCGAGGATATCATCAGAATCTTGAACATGACCGGCTATGATGTGGCTATTCCCGGCAACCACGAGTTCGACTACGGAATGAAGCAGTTCACCAAGCTCTCCAAGATGCTTGACTGCGGCTATATCGCCTCCAACTTCAGAGACCTCAAGACCGGAAATCTGGTGTTCCCTCCTTATAAGATCATCAAATACGGCAAGAAGAAAGTTGCTTATGTGAGCGTAACCACACCGGAGACGCTGATCCAGGTTTCTGTGGCCACATTCCATGACGCTGACGAAAAACAGACTTACAGCTTTGATTGGGATGCCATAAGCCAGACCATGTACCAGGATGTGCAGACAGCCATAGACCAGGCCCGCAAGGAAGGTGCCGATTATGTCATCATTCTCTCTCATCTGGGCGAGAAAATGAATAATCGGGACGAATGGACCTCCAAAGCACTTATTGCCAATATCCAGGGAGCCGATCTGCTGATTGACGGGCACACTCATTCCGTAATCCCGGCCCTCATTGTAAAGGATAAGACAGGAAAAGAGGTGACCATAACCCAGACAGGAACCAAGCTTGCCCACCTGGGAAAAGCGACTATTCATCCTTCCGGAGAGATCACTGTGGAGCTTTTGGACGCCCTGGACGTGGACCCTGATGAGAAGATAACAAACCTTATTGCCGATATCAGGAAGCAGCACGAAGAAAAGCTTGAGACCCCTCTGGGAACTGTCGATTTCCCACTCTTGGCAAAGAACAGGGACGGCAGCTGGATTGTCCGCTCCAAGGAATCCAACCTGGCCGATTTTGTCTCAGATGCCTTCAGGGCAATCTACAATGCCGACATCGGCCTTATAAACGGCGGAGGGCTCCGCACTAACATAGAGCCTGGAACAATACGCTACAGGGATGCCCTTTCGGTGCTCCCCTTTGGAAACCAGCTCTGCGTGGTGGAAGTCAGCGGGAAGACTATTCTGGATGAGCTTGAGTACGGAGTCCGGAATCTGCCTGCAAATTCGGGAGGATTCCTCCATGCCTCCGGGGTGACTTATACTCTCGACACCTCTATACCATCATCTGTACAGGTGGACATCACCGGGTTCTTCACAGGAGTGGCAGGTCCCTACAGGATAAGCGATGTCAAGGTGAACGGAGTTCCTCTGAATCTGGATAAAAAATACATAGTGGTAGGTCTTGATTATTTCATCAAGAACAATGGTAGCGGTCATATCTTTGCCGGTGCCAAGCTTCTGCCTGTGGAGACAGGTACTGATTGCGAGGCTCTGGCTGAATATATACAGAAGATCGGTAAAATCCCCTCCGAATACTCAGACCCCAAGGGTCAGGGAAGAATAAGGTTTAAGTGAGAGGCAACATGGAACAATATATTGTTACAGGGATGAGCTGCGCCGCATGCCAGGCAAGGGTTGAGAAAGCTGTCTCCAAGGTGCCCGGGGTGGAAAGCTGCGCCGTCAGCCTGCTGACCAATTCCATGGGAGTGGAAGGAACTGCCTCTGCCGAAGATATCATCAAGGCTGTGGAGAACGCAGGCTATGGTGTAAAACTGGAGGAAGAGGCGCTCAAGGACCACGAGACCCCTGCGCTCAAGCGAAGACTTATTCTCTCGGCCTTTTTCCTTATCGTACTGATGTACATAACCATGGGGCACCACATGCTTCACCTGCCCCTGCCGATGTTCCTGCACCAGAACTACATAGCACTTGGTTTGATCCAGATGCTGCTGGCCCTGGTGGTGATGGCTATAAACAGAAAATTCTTCACCAGTGGATTCGGCTCACTGGTCCACGGCGCACCAAATATGGACACCCTGGTTGCCATGGGCTCCGCAGTCTCCTTTCTCTGGAGCCTGGCAGTCCTGTTCCAGATGACATCGGCAAGCAGCAGTGCCCTCTCAGAGCTCTATCATAAGCAGTTATATTTTGAGTCGGCTGCAATGATCCCTGCCCTCATCACAGTGGGCAAGATGCTGGAGGCAATGTCCAAGGGAAAGACCACCAACGCCCTCAAGAGCCTTATGAGGCTGGCGCCGAAGACTGCAGTAATCCTGAAGGATGGCGCAGAGACCGAGGTGCCCATAGAGGCGGTCAAGATAGGCGATATCTTTGTGGTGCGCCCGGGAGAGAGCATCCCTGTGGATGGCGTTGTACTTGAGGGAGAGAGCGCCGTGAACGAGGCTGCCCTTACCGGAGAATCAATACCTGTGGACAAGGGAGCCGGCGACAGGGTGAGCGCCGCCACCATAAACCAGTCTGGCTTCATCAGATGCCAGGCCACCCGGGTGGGAAAAGATACCACCCTCAACCAGATTATAAAGATGGTATCCGATGCGGCGGCAACCAAAGCCCCTATTGACAGAATTGCAGATAAAGTATCCGGCATCTTTGTGCCGGCTGTAATAGTTATTGCGGTCATAGTCACCGCCGGGTGGCTGGCAGCGGGGCAAAGCTGGAGCTTCGCCCTGGCGCGTGGTATCTCGGTGCTGGTTATCTCCTGCCCCTGCGCCCTGGGACTGGCAACTCCGGTGGCCATAATGGTGGGCAACGGAATCGGTGCCAGAAACGGCATCCTGTTCAAGACCAGCGAGGCGCTGGAAACTGCCGGCCGGGTGCAGATTGTAGCCCTGGACAAGACAGGGACCATAACCCGCGGAGAACCCACAGTCACCGACATCTGCCCGGCAGAGGGCGTGAGCGGGAAAGAGCTTTTGGAGAAGGCTTATGCTTTGGAGAATAAGAGCGAGCACCCACTGGCTAAGGCTATTGTAGCCGCAGCTGGGGCGCAAGGGGCAGCGCTGCCGGAGGTGACCGGCTTCAGCGCTCTGTCCGGCAGCGGAGTTACAGCAGTGGTTGCAGGCCGGGCTATGCACGGGGGCAGTATGGCCTACATCAGCACCCTGGCCCCGGTGGAGAAAGCCCTGGCAGAGCAGGCCGAGAGCCTGGCAAGGGCAGGAAAGACGCCGCTTTTCTTTGAGGAGGATGGCAGGTTACTGGGAATAATTGCAGTTGCAGATGTGATAAAGTCCGACTCCCCCGAGGCGGTGGCCCAGATGCGAAGTATGGGGCTCAAGGTGGTGATACTGACCGGCGACAACGAGGCCACAGCCCGGGCTATCGGAAGTCAGGTGGGAGTTGATGATGTGATTGCAGGGGTGCTTCCCGACGGGAAGGAGAAGGCGATACGGGATCTGCAGGAGAAAGGAAAAGTGGCGATGGTCGGAGACGGGATAAACGATGCTCCGGCCCTTACCAGAGCTGATATTGGAATTGCTATCGGGGCAGGTGCTGATGTTGCAGTGGACAGCGCCGACATAGTGCTTATGAACAGCACGCTGGCCGATGTGGCCAAGGCTATAGACTTAAGCCGCAGGACATTGCGGAATATCCACGAGAACCTGTTTTGGGCTTTCTTCTACAACCTGATCTGCATCCCGCTGGCAGCAGGACTTTTCGGGTGGAAGATGAACCCCATGATCGGGGCCGCAGCCATGAGCCTATCAAGCTTCACGGTGTGCATGAACGCCCTGCGGCTGAACCTGTACGGCCTCAAGGGGCAGGATAAAATGAACGGAAAAAGGAGCAAGAAAATGAAGAAAACTGTGAATATCGAAGGGATGATGTGCCCTCACTGCGAGGCAAATGTTAAGAAAACTCTGGAAGCTTTGGCAAATGTGGCATCTGCAGAGGTGAGCCACAAGGCAGGAACTGCAATCCTCACCCTCTCCGGGGATGTAGGTAACGCTGTGATCAAGAAAGCTGTTGAGGATAAAGGCTACAAGGTAGTCAGCATTCAGTAAGAAGCTGCCTTAAGATCTGAAGACCAGGAAATTTGAGAACAGGAAATTGACTCCCATTCCGGCCAGGATTCCCAATGCCTGGGGGATAGTCTTATATGGCCAGCTGAAGAAATAGAGCAGCAGGTTCAAGGTGATAAGATTTATAGCCAGACCGAACAAGGAAGAGACCATGAACTTTGTCCACAGGGAGAACGACGGCTTTGTTCCCCTGCTTTCAACCTTGAATGTCCACAGATGGTTTATAAGATAGTTCTGGGTTCCTGCAATCAAGAAGCAGAAAGCGCTCACCGGGCTAGGAGGAAACTGCATCTTGTCTGCAAGGATGAAGAAGAGGATAAGGTTGGTTACTGTCCCCAGCCCGCCGGTAATTCCGAACTTTAAGAATTTTTTAAACACTTGCGCACCTTCCACACGTTGGCCAGAGCCTCGAGGAAAATACCCTGGCTCATCTTTGACACTCCCAGCACCCTGTCGGGGAACACTATAGGGATCTCCTTTATGGAGCATCCCCGCTTCTCGGCCTTTGCCTTCATCTCTATCTGGAAGCTGTAGCCCCTTGAGATTATGGAATCTAGCCCTATCTTATCCAAAGCCTCTTTCCGCCACATGTTATAGCCGCCAGTAAGATCCTTGACTTTTACACCCAGCACAATCCGCGAATAGAGGGATCCACCCTTGGAGATAAGATTGCGGAGGAAAGACCAGTTCTCAACGCTGCCCCCTTTGATATTCCGGGAGCCGATTGCAACATCATAGGTCTGGATTGCCTCGTAAAGCTTGGACAGATATTCTGGTTTATGTGAGAAATCGGCATCCATCTCGCACAGCACATCAAAGCCATGCTCCATGCCCCACTTGAACCCTGTTATATAGGCGGTTGCAAGCCCCTGTTTTCCGTTACGCTCTAAAATGCAAAGCCGGTCTGGATACTTGATCAGCATCTCTTTGACTGCATCAGCAGTGCCGTCGGGGGAGCCGTCGTCCACCACCAGGATTCCAGCATTCTCAGGAATTACACCGAAAACTTCAGGTATCAGTTTCTTGATATTCTCTATTTCGTTATATGTGGGGATAATGACTAATAACTTCATTTTTTTAGCAGCTCCAAAACTTTCTTTCTGTTTCCCTCTGAAAGCTCGCCGGATGGAGGCAGGAGAGAAGGTGTGTCATAATCGGTAGAGAGAATAACTCCAGCCTCAAAGAATGCATCCCATACGGCTGGGTAATCATCAGGCTCGCACATTGGGTAGATATAGGGCAGGTCGATTTTCCACTTGCCAGTATTTGCATCAGGGGTTTCGGCACAGGCTCTAGCCAAGCCTTCCCACTCCGAGTAATCTCTCTCGGCCAAGAACGCCTTAAGATTGTAGACCGCTCTTACTGCACCAGCAAGAATGACAGGTGAAACAGGCTCGTCGGCAAGATCAAGCTCGGTGGCAGAAACAACGACACCAGGGGCAAAATCAGAAGGAACTGGCAAGATCAAAATTATCGGGTCATTTATCGGGTCAGAGCCCAGCACCTCTCTCGCCCGCTCCTCGCTCTTGAAAAGATAAACAAAACACTCTTTCCCCAGCAGGGCTTTGACAGCCTGCTTAAGCCGGTAGGCATAGGGAGACGGATATCCGGGGAGAATCCCCTTGTCAATCACATTCTTGAGGGCCAGCGCATACCCCTTCTGACGGTGCCCCATAATCAGGCGGCCTCCCTCCAGCGCCATATCAAGATAGCGCTTTCCATCTGAAGTATACACAAAGTAGCCTCTGGCTCTGTTTATCTCTGGAATCTTGTTCATCATCATAATTTTAACGTTCTTTCAAGAAAAAGTATAGTAAAAACATAAAAGTTGATATATCATAAAGATATGAAATTTATAAGCACAAGAGACAAAAATAGAGTTGTTACTTTCAAGGAAGCTGTTTTCCAGGGTCTTTCCCCGGAGGGCGGCCTTTTCGTACCCGATTCCACCCCGGATCTTTCAGCCCTTTATGCAAGCATGACTGCCGATACACCATTCAACGAGTCTGCAATCGAGCTGACTGCAGCCATCATGAAGGACGAGATGGACAGGGAGACTGCAGCACGGATCTGCAACCGGGCCTTCTATTTCAAGCCCGAGATTGTGGACACCGGCAACAACATCTTCATCGAGGAGCTGTTCCACGGCCCATCATCTGCTTTCAAAGACTTCGGCGCCTGCTTCCTGGCAGCATCCATGGAGGAATTCCTCCAAGCCGACAACCGCAAGGCTATAATCCTGACAGCAACATCGGGCGACACCGGAAGCGCAGTTGCACAGGCCTTCTTTGACAAGAAGAACATAGATGTAGTCATCCTCTATCCATCAGGCCGTGTAAGCCCTCTGCAGGAGAAACAGCTGACAACACTGGTCAAGAATGTCCGCGCCCTTGAGGTAAAAGGATCATTCGACGACTGTCAGCGGATGGTTAAGCAGATCTTCACCAGCCCTGACATGAAGTATCTGCCGCTTACATCAGCCAACTCCATCAACTTGGGACGGCTCTTTCCGCAGTCCTTCTACTATATGTACGCCTTCAACCAGCTCAAGGCCAAGTTCAAGAACATAGTATTCTGCGTTCCAAGCGGAAACTTCGGAAACCTTACTGCCGGCGTGCTTGACTGGTGCTGGGGAATGCCTGTAAAGGAGTTCATAGCAGCTACAAACCTGAACAACGAGGTTCCGCTCTACCTGGAGTCGGGCAAATACGAGCCTCACCCAAGCTTCAAGACCTACTCCAACGCAATGGATGTGGGCGACCCGAGCAACTTCGAGCGGCTCAGATACATTTTCAACGACGATTACAAGAAGATGGGAGCGATGATAAAGGGAGCGTGGGTCTCCAATGAGGATACCCTGAAGGCTATCAAGGATTTCTATGCGGAGAAGAAGATGTTCATAGACCCGCACACCGCTGTGGGATATGTGGCATCCTGCCGCTACATGGAAAAGTACCAGCCTAAGGATACAGCTGTCATCACCCTCTCAACCGCGCATCCGGGCAAGTTCCTGGAGGTTGTGGAAGAGGCTACCGGTGCACGCCCTGCTCTGCCGCCTAACCTGGAGAGGCTCCTGAAGCTTGAGAAGCACTCTGTGGTTGTGGAGAACACTGCCGAAGCCCTTAAGGAATACCTTAAGAAGACTTTCTAAAGGCCGATGACCACACAGATTCTGCTAGGAAACGGAGTTTTCTTCCTGGGAGCCGTTATTCTCGTGCTCCTGGGGCTGATAAAGACAAAACGCAATATCCTCATAGCCCAGATCCTGCAGGAAGCTTTCATGGGTGCCGGAATGCTGATTTTAGGGGGCATAGCCGGATTCATCGTGGATGTGATCTCCATTTTCCGGAACCTGGTGTGCATCAAGTGGAATTATACGCTGAAGTGGAAGCTGATTTTCATCGCGGCGCAGGCGGGATTATACGCCGTTTTCGGGACCGAGGGACTCTGCGGCTGGCTGCCGGTGGTGGCTATGTGCCTTTTCACCTGGTTCCTGGACTCTGAGAATGTGATTCTGCTGAAAGTTCTGATAGCTGTGATGCAGCTGATGTGGCTGGTCTACGATATCTCTATCGTCAACTATGTGGGGATGGTGGTGGATGTGGTGTCGGCTGTCACCAATGTGGTGGGAATCTTCCTTGTAAAGAAGAAAGATTAAATCCTGACAGCCTTTATTGAAATCTGTTCGCCAGGGAACTTGTCCTTAAGGATCTTCTCAAGCTTCTGAACATGGGTCATATCTCTCCAGACAGCTCTGAAGCAGACCTCTATTGCATCAGCCTTGCTTTTGTATTCCAGGAAAGTCATCTCCTGATCGTCCGATGCGCTTATAGAACGCATTATCTCGTCCTTGTCAGGCATTTTCTCAAGCAGGGTACGAGGGAACTCTATAGTTATCTCAAGCTCAATGCTGTTCTTGAAGAACTTCTTGCCGAAGCTGGAGAAGTGGATGGCAAGCATCAGAATACCGGTGAACACAGCGATTATGGTGGCTATGAAGTAGAAGCCGAGGCCACAGGCCATACCGATTACGATGGAGAGGAAGATGAAGGACATATCCAGGAAGCTTCCTACGCTTATCCTGAACCGGATGATGGAGACTGCACCCACAAGACCGAAGGCTACAGCCAGGTTGTTGCCTATAACCATCATAGCTCCTGCCAGGATGACAGAGATGAAGACCATGGACTGCATCATAAGATGGTTGTTCTGCTTGGATTTGTTCATGATCTTATAAACTTCTGCAAGCCAGAAGTTGTGGATAGCCGCAAGGCCCAGTCCTTTAAGACAGTTTAAAAGCACTACTGTAGGAAAAGTTTCAACTTCCATAATCACTCCTAAGGTAAGACAGGATCAGTCAGTCCCGAAACCCTTCCATCGGGGGAAAGAAATTTCAGGAACCTTTCCTTTTCTGTCAGGTATTTATTATAACCATCCCTGAAGTTAGGGTCGTTTTTCATCGCTGTATCTGCGGCGACAAACATCTTCTCTGTATCAGCCTTAAGGGTGGAGAGGATACCGTCATCTATAAACAGCTCCTTCATCCGCCTGTTGTAGGCTGCCTTTATCTCAGGCACAGATACCAGCCTTCTTGTCAGCTGATTGTCGCCCCCCATCTCATAGGTTCTCTCATTATAACCCATACAGGACTCGTTGTCCCATGGCAAAAGATAATATTTTTTATTATATGCAATGTAAAGGTTTGTCTTGAAGGTGTCGTTCACCAGCAGAAAGTCGTGGACCGCCAGGTACGATGCCACCTTCTCTATATCCACATTCTTAAGGACAAATTCATGCCACTTGGCATCGGAGAAAGTGGTGACAGCTGCCAGCAGGGTCTCCAGGTTGGAGAAATCATCATCCTCCGGGAATTTCTTCTCGCTGAGGGAGTGGAGAGGATGGTTCTTCGACATGTCATCATAATTCTCGAAGTAGGATTTGTAGAGCTCGCCACCCAGAATATCCTCGTCATAGTATGTGATAAGGTTGTAGCACCCCAGGTATTCATCGTTCAGGAAAAGGCCTATGGTCTCGGTGTCGCAGGCAGGAAGTCCCGCCAGCTGATAGGTGCGCATTGCGATCCGGTTGCTCACGCCAGCCACCTCATCACCCCGCTCAAGCACATATTTCCTGTCATCGATCTTGAGCTGGAACGATTTCTTTGCATGCATACGGGAGGTGTAGCCCCTCACCTTTATCTTCCCCTCGCCTCTCCATTTCTCATAGACCACGGAGCAGGAGAAAGACTCGTTGATTGATACCGAGCTATAAAGCCTCATCAGATTGTCATCCGACAGGAACACCTCCAGCTTCTGAGCCTTTCCGATTGAAGGGGTGTTAGACTCGGTCGTGAAATCGCCGCAGGATATAAGGGATGCGATTAAGAGAATGAGCAGGAAATACAATGTTGAAGTCCAGTTAATAACTCTCATATCAGTACAGTATCAGCTTATCCTTCTCGGCGGCCCGGCCGGTGTTTTTATCCAGATAATTAAGCACATAGGCCTTCTCTGCCATAAACTGCTGTCTGGTCATGGCAAAGAGTGGGTCTTTCTCCATAGCAGGAGCCAGCCTGTCAAACATATCGGCCGCCTCTTCCCTCAGGGTGTCTAGGATGCAGGTATCTCCACCGCCGATGAAAAGCTTTTCCATAGTCTGGTTATAGGCTGCCTTGATCTCGGGCACAATGCCCATCCTGTTGATGAACTGGTTGTCGTAGCAGAGCCTATAGCTCTTCCGGTCCTTTATCATGCACAGCTCGTTGTCCCAGGGTATTATCCGATATTTTCCATCATACTGGATATAGAAATTGGTCCTGGTGGTGTCGGTCACTGTCAGGAAATCGTGGATCGCAAGGTATGCCGCAGTCTTATCCACATCCACATTGGCATTCACAAAAGCACACCATTCATCGTCGGAGTAGGTTGAGCAGGCTGCAAAGATATGCTCCAGGTTGGAAAGGTCATCATCCTCGGGAAACTTCTTCTCGCAGTAGGAGACAAGAGGATGGTTCTTCCCCATATCGAACCTTGCGGAGATATTGAACTTATAAAGCTCCCCAGCCATGGTATCGGGGCTGTAGTAGGTGATCAGGTTGTAGCAGCCTAAGTATTCGTCGTTCAGAAACAGGGCCACTGACTCGGTGTCGCAGGCGCTTACTTCCGCCAGCTGATAAGCCCGCATGGCTATCCGGTTGTAGAGCCCTCCTGTGGACTCCCCCCGCTCCAGGATATAGAGCTTATCGTCAATCTTAAGAGAGAATGACTTCTTATAGTTGAGCCTGGAGGAATAGCCCCTGACCCGTATCTTTCCATCTCCGCGCCAGTGCCCTTTCTCCACGGTGCAGGATGTATAGCTGCCGGTTGTCACAGAGCCGCTGAACCTGAGAAGGTTGTCGTCCGACATATAAATCTGCACCTTGCTTATGGAGCCGGTGTCCACATCCTCGTCTTTGGTAGTGAATTCGCCGCAGGATGCAAGAGAAAAAAGAATAATGAAAAGAGGAAAAATCCTCAGGATTTTACGCAAAAGTTGATTCCCCAGATAGGCTCAACCTTGGTCTTCAGGCTGCCGCTCTTATAGGTGTCAAAGCGCAGGCCTCCGTCAAGGTGGACAAACACATACTTGCCATGGAACCAGTTTCCAAGCATAAGCTCAAGCCGGCGGTTCTCGTCCATGTACTTTATGTCGGGGAATAATACGCCTGCGCGCAGAGCCGGGGTATAGACAAAATTAGAGAGGTTGAAGTTGTATCCGACTGCCAGATCTGCCGATGCAAACCAGCTGTCATCCTCGCCAGGGAAGTGGAGATATCCCACCGGATCCACCAGGTTTGTACCTATATTGGCCTCGGCAGCCCATACGATGCGGTTCACATTCCTGTAATATTTCAGGTCGAATATAAAGTTGTTGTACTGATACTCATCGGAATACCCGCCGAAAGCCACATTGTGAACCACATACGGCAGATATGAGATTGTGAATGCGATGAAATCAAGCCCCTCGGTGAAGTTGTAGTAACCGGTAAGGAAGAACTGGCTCTCGTTGTGGGCAGAGTTGAAGAATAATGCGGCATCAAGCTGAGTCTTGTCGCCAAAGATATGACGGTTTGAGTACTCGATTCCTGTGTCGATATTGGTGAAGCCTGATCTCTTGATATACTTAACGCCTGGGGAATCGTAGAAGAAGAGCTCGCTTTTCTTCTTGAGAAAATCGTTCAGGGTAAGGCTGCTGTCGAAAAGACCACCCTTGATGCTCTGGTACTCATCTATCCAATAGAAGACAGAGGCCTCCTCCGGGTCCACATCCTTCCGATCTATCTCCACAGCCAGAGTGGCATAAAGACGGTCGTTGAACCTGAGTTTTGCCTCAAGCTCCCCTTCCAGCTGATACTCCACATAGTACTTGTCGCCAGTTATGTCAGAATCGTCCAGCTTGAACTGGACCTCAGCATCCAGGGAGAAATAGTCTTTGGGCTTGCTGAAAAGTGAGCTTGTGGCAAGAAGAAGAAGTACAAGAATAATAAAAAGTCTCTTCATTACAGTCTCCTGTTATTGGAAATGCCGCTGATATACGGCGCTTGTTCCGCGGTTGTCGATGAAATCAATTATATTATCCCGGCATTTGCGGGCATCCTCGATAGAATAGTAGAATACCGGATCATTCTTTATGGCCAGATATGACTCATCATACCAGCCGTTCACTTTGTCCTTAAGGGTGTTCAGGAAATCGGCATCAGCCACAAAATCCTTCATGGCCTGGATGTAGGCGGCCCTGACTGAAGGCACCTTCAGTATCCGCTTCACCAGCTTGTTGTCGCCGAAGAAACCGTCGTATTCCAGCTTCATACCCAGCTCGTGGTCCCAGGGGAGGAACACCAGCTTCCCATAGTTGTAGATATAGTAGTTATTGGATACTGTATCTTCTATTCCGAAGAAATCGTGGACTACCATATAACGGACAAAGTCATCCACATCAATATATTTCTCGACCCAGGCGTTCCATGCCTCATCGCTCATCCGGTTAAGATTGGTGATAAGGAGGTCCATGGTTGAGAAATTCTCGTCCTTGGGGAATTTTTTCTCGGTACGCTCGTGCAGCGGGTCGCTGTCGAAGTTGTTTATAAGGATCTTGAAGAGCTCGGACATATTCCCTTTCTTATAGCGGCGGAGCTGAGATTCCTCATACATATCCACCTTCACATAGTAGCCGATATACTCATCATTCACAAAAAGGGCCACTGGCTCAGTCTCGGGCGCAGCAGTAAGGGAAGCCCCCTTGTAGACATAGTTGTTGTAGGCATACATCACAATCCTGTTCTTGAACCAGGTGTCGGCCTCGTGCATCAGGGCATACTTTATTTTTTCGTCCCCCACCTTTATCCGCATGGTAAAGTTCTTCTTGGGTTCGCCACGGGAAGTGTAGCCACGCACCTTCATCTCGCCCGGATATGTATGCTTTCTCATGGTCACGGTGCACTGGGCATAGTCCTCCTCGGGCTGGGAGACGCTGTCGTAGAACTTAGCCAGGTTCTCCTCGGTGAAGTAGGCCTCCACCTTGGTTATGCTGCCGGTGTCTGCCTTGGAGAACTCGGAAAAACCGCCGAACTCGCCGCATGATATGAGGAGCGATACTGTAAAGAAAGCCAGAATCAGCTTAGCCTTTGATGACAAGGGAAACTGCCCACCTCCAGTCAAGCTTTGTCTTAAGGTCGTCATCGCCATAGACATCATATTTTGTCTTTATGCCGATACCTGTATCCAGATGGAGCTTCACATGCTCCTTATAGGTGAACTGGTTGCCCCACAGAACCTCAAACTCGTTGCACTTGGCCTCGGAGATCTCGGGGATAAGCATGGTTCCACGGATAAGCGGGAGCCATTGGATATAGTCGGTTATATCAACCTTGATACCGCAGTGAAGGTCTGCACCTGCAAAGGCAGGGTGCTCGGTGTCTGGGTCATAGTTGATATGCCCCACCGGATTTATGAGGTTTGAACCCAGGGTGAACTCTGCTCCGTAGATAATCTTATGCCTGTAGTCTGAATAGACCAGGTCGCCGATAAAGTTGTTCTTTTGGGATTTGCAGTGCTCTGATCCCCAGTTCTCGTGGTTTATGAAAGGATAGTAGGAGGCAAAGATTCCGGCCAGAAGCTCCTCCCTCTGGTCCTGCCAGTAGAAGCCGATATTAAGCTGCGGCTCGAACTGCGATGGCACATATACCACGTGGACAAAGCCGCCGAAGCCATCCTTGCTCTCGTCCTTGTATTCATATTTTCCACCTATTGCATGGCTCACATATCCCTGATCCTTGACCTCCCTGGTCACCAGGTTCTTCCGGGCAAATGGACGGTCAAAGTTTCCCAGATAATCATCCAGGGTAAGGATATTCTCAAACTTTCCTCCCTTGATGGAGTGTTTCTCCAGGAAAGTGTACTTGGCCGAAATCTCATCTATATCAACCTCGTATTTGTCCAGTTCCGGCTTGAACACCAGCTCGATGTCGTCGGTAGGCTGGAACTTGAAGCGCATGGTGCCGTGCAGGTTATAGAAGTCGTCCTTGGCTTTCTCGTCGTTGGTGGAAAGCTCGAACTCCGGCTTTATGGTGAACTGCGCGAACACACAGCATGGAATAATCAGAAATAAAAGAATTAATAGTTTTTTCATATACTGACTCCTGACAGCTTACAGACTGAATTAAACTCTATATGACGGTTTTTGGAAAGATGAAACTGAACAAAGCCCGGCTTGATGAACTCAGGAGTAATCTCCTCCCTGCTCACTCTTCCGGGATGGAACAGCACCTCAACCCTGCGGTTCTCCTTGACAGCAAGCTTCTCAAAAAGAGGAAGAACTGCCTCAAGCCTATCTGCATCCATATGGCCGCTGTAGAATACTCCGCAGAGATATCCAGCAGGCAGCCCTCTTTCCCTAAGTCTTCTCTTTAAAGATAAGGAAAAGCAATTTAGTATAATGCACTTAAGCATATTAGAAAAAGAGAAACCCCTCAAGGTTCTCCGGGAATGAAAATAAAGAGAGAGCGGATCCTCTGTGTTCCTGATAAAGACAACTTTTCTTCCGCTCTTCTCCAGAGAATCTACGGCATCAAAAAGGGCATCCTGAACCAAGGGGATCATATGGGTATGCTGATGGCTGTCCAGACGGAGCGTCAATGGATCCACCAGACTTGCTGCAATGCACTTCTCCACCTGGGCCGCAATCTCGGCAGAAAGCTGCTTTTTAATTCTCTTCCGCTTTGCCGGATTCAAGCCTGCCAAAAGCAGAGAGCCCCAGCTTACCTTGAAGCAGCAGTTTTCATTCACAAGGTCAGGAACCAGAGTCCTGTCCAGGCAGCTTTTTCCCTCCATGAAATTCAGGTGGATGCTTCTCTTGATCTCCGGGGGAAAAGTCTTAAACAGGGAGACAGACGAATCAAAGGAACTCATGTTGGGAATTATACTTATACTGTCTACAGCTCCCTTTTCCCCCAGGCTTACAATATCCCGGCTTGAGGAGATAGATACAGCAAAATCGTCGGCATGGAAATCGAGAAAGGTTTTATCCAATTCTTCTCCCTATGATGTACTGAGGCCGTTTCTTAACCTCATCATAGATCTGAGCTATATAGATTCCTATTATTCCAAGGCTTATCAGACAGCCGCCGAACCCCACAAGAAGCAGGAAGACAATAGTTGGGAATCCGCTGGCAGAGCTGTTCCTGAAATAGGAGAAGAGAGCATCTATTCCGATTCCCAGCGCAATAAGGACAAATAATATTCCTACTATGCTTATTATATGGAGCGGTGTATAGCTGAAGCAGACCATATTCTTTATGGCATACTTCATAAGCGATTTTGTGGACCATTTGGATCGGCCCGATGCACGGTCGGCAACCTCGTAGCAGACCGAAGTCTTCTTAAAGCCAACCCAGAAAGAGAGGGCACGGAAGAATGTGTTCCGCTCCTTAAGCTTTGCCAGCTCTTCGGTCACCGATTTGTCCAGAAGCTTATAGTCGCTGGAGTTTGCCATGTCAATCTTGACCGCATGGCTTATCATCCGGTAGAAGAGCCTGGTGAAGATACCGTGGATTGCGCTCTCCCTGCCACGGCTCTGCTTTATTCCCTCAACAACCTGATACCCCTCTTTCCAGCGGGAATACATCTCTTTTATAAGCTCAGGGGGATGCTGAAGATCAGCATCGAGCACAACAGTGCAGTCTCCGGTAACATTGCGGATACCTGCGAAAAGGGCAGCCTCTTTCCCGAAGTTGCGGGAGAAGGAGATGCATTTAACCCTGTCATCATTCTCGTGAAGTTGGCTTATCTTGGCAAAAGTCCCGTCAGACGAGCCGTCATCCACAAACATAAGCTCGAATGTGGCGGGGATATCGTTGAAAACTTCAAGAATAGCTTTGTATAAAGGTTCAATATTGTCCTGCTCGTTGAAACAGGGGACTACTAAGGATAATTTATCCATTGGCTTTCTCTCCCTCCGGTTTTTTCTTCCGGAATACAACTAAAAAACAGAAAAAGAAGTTGAAGGTGCTCACCAGCACCTCGTTTATAAGCTTGGCTATCAGCTCATCCCAGCCCAGAACCTTTACAAACAGGTTCATAAGGACAACATCCATAAGGCCGGAGAAAGCCCGTGAGCCATAAAACAGCAGCATGCTTTTAAATATTGCGCCAAAACCTCTGGTCTGATCCTGGAACACCATCTTCTTGTTGGCGAAATAGGAGAAGGTGACAGAGAGAAACCAGGCCAGCAATACGGCCGGTGTCAGAGGCACTCCCAGACGTCGGAACAGAAGGAAGAATCCTACATTCAATGCTGTGGTGGCAAGGCCCCACACAATAAAGGAGAAGACTTTTTTAATCGGCAGCATGGTTCAGAATTTCCATATAGGTGGCAATCACCTTTTTCTCGTCAAACTTATCCTCTGCCAGCTGACGGCTCCTCTTCCCCATCGCAATCTGCTCATCCCGGGCCATGGCAAGGAAAGCCTCCATAGCCTTCTGCAGGGAGCCGGCAGAGCGGGCCTCCACAAACCAGCCATTGGCGCCGGGAATCACAGTCTCGCGGCAGCCGGGGGTGTCTGTAGTTATGACAGGGCGCCCCATGGCCAGAGCCTCTATAAGAATCTTAGGTACCCCTTCCCTGTAGTAGGATGGAAGCACCATACAGGAGCATTTCTCAAGCCAGGGGCGCACATCCTTTGCAGCACCAGCATAATATGCCCCGGCTGCACTCTCCAGAGCCTCCAGCTCGGAGAGGGGGACACCGGCAGGGTTATCGCTGTCGGCCGGCCCCAGCAGGATGAAGTCGGCATCGGGACGGGCCGACTTGATACGCCGGCTGGCCTCTATGAACTCCCCTATCCCTTTGTTCTTGAGCATACGGGATATGAGCATGAAGGCCGGCTTCTCTGGCGGCGGTGTACAGGCAAATTTTAAAAGGTCAACACCTGACCCATTAACTGACCTTATAATTTGACCTTTTAAATTTGACCCGATAATTTTCTGGCTCTCGAAGAAAGCTCTGTCGTCCTTGTTCTGGAAGACCACAGCCCTCGCCTTCTTAAATGCAAAGCGGTACAGCTGCTTAACTATCTTATAGGTGAAGCCGGCCGGGTTGTCAAAGGCTGTGCCCAGCCCGTTCACGGTGCAGGTTATCGGAATCCCGGCCAGCCGGCAGGCTATAGCGCTGTAGATATTGGCCTTTATGGTGTAGCCGAAGACCATGTCAGGCTGAATCGACTTATAAATTTTATAGTATTCCCGGATAAGGAACAGGTCGGAAAAAGGGTTCTTCCCCTTCCGCTCCAGGTTCTTGACCGGATGGAATATAGTCCCCGGGTTCTGAATATCGGTGAAGTTGGACTCGGGAGCCACAGTATGGACCTCATACCCGGCATCCTGCAGGGTCTTTATAAGACCTGCCCTGTGGTTGAATATGGTCCAGGCTGTGTTGGATGTTATGACCACCCGCTTCATCTGCCCAGAACCTCCCTGTATATTGCAAGAGTCTGCTCTGCAGCCTCAGCCCAGGAGAATTCCTTCTCCCTTGCATAACCCTTCTCTATAAGCTCCTTTCGGAAAGCCTCATCGGTATAGACCTTGGTCATAGCATCTGCAATGGCATCCACCGAAAGGGGATCAACCAGAACTCCGGCATCCCCGGCCACCTCGGCAGTGGATGAGAAATCGGATGTGATCACAGGGCAGCCGCACTTCATCGCCTCCAGGATCGGAAGGCCGAACCCCTCGTACAGCGACGGCAGGCAATAGGCCAGCGCATTGGAATAGAGGGTGTAGGCATCATCATCCTTCACATAACCAGTGAATATAATGTCGTCCCGCCGGGCATCGGCATGCATCACAAAGCTCTTGTAGGGCTTTCCTGCCACAATCAGGCGGATATCAGCATCAGGGGAGACTTGAGCCTTGAACTGCATGAATGCCTGGATAACCCGGCCCACATTCTTGTGCGGTCTCAGCTCTCCCAGATAGAGGAAATAGGGCCTGTCCAGCTCAAACTTTCTTATTATCTCCTGGTTTGTCTTCATGCTGACTGTGGCAGCCTCGTAGACAACCTGGGTTCTCTCAGGCAGCCCCGACATACGGGGGAACACCTTAAGAAGGTCGTTCCGGGTCGATTCCGACACAGCTATAAGCTTCTGGCAATGCTTTGCGGCATGGCGCATCAAGTTCTTGAGGTATATAGACTTAAGCTTTCCCTTCGACCCCATGAACTCGGGGTGGAGCACATACTTAAGGTCGTGTATGGTGACCATCTGCACCCCCTTGAAGAAGAGGGGATGGTTTGAGTAGAGGCAGTGGAACAGGTCGCACTTCAGCTTCCGCCGCTTGAGGAAGAACTTGATGTCCCGCTTAAGCCCTATGGCAGGGATGTCGAACCACATCACCTCCGCATTCTTCCGGCGGGTCACAAACTTCACCAGGGGGTGCTTCATATTCAGGTCGGGATGGAGCATCACAGAGAAGAACATATCCTTGGGAGCCCTTTCCAAAAGCTCCTCCAGAAGCTCCTGCACATACTGTCCAACACCGGTCTTGCTGTTCTCCACCGCAAGGGCATCAAGTATTATATGCTTCACTTTCCTACCCTGTTCTTTATGTGGTGCAGGCAGCTCTTTATGCTGTTCACGGCCGGCACCGGAAGGACAAAGGAGAGCCCTTCGATATAGTTCAGAGGATCCTGTGGCTTTGCGGCCACTGCTTTCTTCCAGAAAGAGCGGGCCTGCTTATAGTCCTTTAGAAGGATATATTCCCGGAACATAGCCAGGTAATGAAGGTGCTCAACTCTCTTCTGCTCCTGCGGAGTCAGCAGATGGAAGTAATCCTGCTTCTCCTTGAAGATGTGGAGACGCCCCTGGATCACCTTCTCTCCAGTAGTTATCCGCTCGCCGCCGTGTATATATACATTGGAGAGGAACTCATCAACAAAGTCGGCTGTATAGCCCAGTGCAAAGATACGGAGCAGAAGCTCATACTCCTGGGCGCACACTATGTTGTGGAAATAACCGGCATGCTCAATCACAGCCTTCTTTATCATAAGGGTGGAGGTTATTCCCACATTCCGCACCATCTGGTACTTGAAGACATCTCCCCTCACCTTGGCCACGCTGTAGCGGATCACAGAGCCGGTATCGTCCAGATAGCGGTTCTTGCAGTAGACTACCCCCAGATTCTTGAGGTCGGAGCTCTTGAACAGGGCCAGCTGCTTCTCAAGCTTTGTGGACTCAAACTCGTCGTCATCATCCAGAAGGGCAATATAAGTGCCGACCGCCGCCTTTATACCAGTATTCCGGGCCTCCGGGGCACCTGAGTTCTTCTCGTGCTTTATATAGCGGATCCTGCTGTCGCCAAGGTAGCTGGCCATAAAGGCTTCGGTCTCGGCGCGGAAAGGGCTGTCTGAGCTGTTGTCATCCACAATTATAAGCTCCCAATCCTTAAGTGACTGGTTCAGGACGCTCTTGATGGCTCTCCCCAGCTTCTCGGGACGCTTGTAGGTGGTTATTACAACTGAAACTTCAGGCTTATTTCCCATTTTTTCTCTTATAGACATTATATTTTCCGGGTATGTCAGCCTTTTCGTAGTTTGTCCTGACATATTCCCTCAGCTTCTCAAGGTAAGGAACCATATATTCGTTTATATCGCTCCCCTCGGTGCCGAAGAACGGGGTGCTGTCGATGATCATGGCCGGAGGCTGGGCTTCTATGTGCTGGAAGAACATATTATAGAACCGGTCCACCTTCTCCCTGGTGTCCAGGTATTTTCCTGCAAGCAGATGTCCAGATGGGTCAAAGATAGGGGTTGCCATCTTCCGGTCGGTGGCGCAGTAGAACAGGTCTCCGAAATCCCACACCAGAAGCCGGTCATCCTTATCGGTGTTTGCAATCACATAATCTATCGCCGGCAGCTTGTCCTCCATATAGGCGTGGTATGTCTTCGGATACTTATTAAGCCACATGGAGATGATATTCATATGCAGATAGACTATCGGGGAAGAGAGAAGCATAAAGATAAGGAGCCACTTTACAGCCGGCTTGTCAAAGCTCTGCAGGAAGCTGTCCAGACCGCAGCCTGCCAGTACTGTCAGCGGGATAAAGAGTGGGAAATAGTAGCGCTCCACATGCTTTCCGCCCGAGAAGGCTGCAATCCAGAGTGATGCCAGCAGGATAAGGAAGAAGAGGGCCGGCCTGTTGAACTTTTCCTTCCGGAGCGGGAAGAAAAGGTATCCTGTAAAGAACACCAGAGGGAGAAGTCCCGCAAAGAACCGGTAGACCAGTATTCCCCTGAATATGCGCATAAGCGGGGAATAGCCCCCCACATAATACTCTATGAAGAAGAACTGCCAGTTGAGGAAATCCTCAAGGCTACCTATGCAATAGTAGTACAGCACCACTGCCCCGAATGGGATCAGGAAGGCGACAGCCGAAGCCAAAGTCTTTAAAAGTGCACTGATCTTATCCTTTGAGAACAGGAATAGGGTTACCACATAGGCAACCACCACAATGCCCGACCTGGAGCTGACCAGGAAAGAGAGCGACAGGAAAAAGGCTGCGGGCAGCAGGTCTCTGTAGCCTAAGCGGAATTTGCCGCGGCAGAAGAAGCAGATGCTGGCTGCCATGAAAAGGACAGAGAAAAGCTCTGTATTGGCGGCCAGAACCTCGCTGCCCCGGACACAGGTGGAATAGACTGCGAAAAGGAGCGCCGCAAAGTATCCTGCCCTGTCATTGTACAGGGTTCGCCCTATGTACCAGAGCATAAGGGATATCAGAAGGACGGCAGAGACAGAGAATATTCTTAAGACAAAGAAATCCATCTGCAGGTCATGCCCTGCAAGCCTGTCTGCCAGAGCATAGATACAGTATATTCCCACCGGCTTAATATCTGCACAGTCGGTGTATAATACCCTTCCATCATTCATCTCGCGGGCTATGGTAAGGTAGAAGAACTCATCCCCTTTCCAGGAGATTGCAGGGAAAATGACACTGCGGAACACAAGTATCAGGACTATCAGAAGAAGTATTTTAAAAACTCTCTTTTTCATCAATTTCTGCTATACTCCTTGAACCAGGCCAGGAATTTAGCCATTCCCTCCTCCAGATCGACAGATGGCGAATATCCGAAATCGCTCTTAAGGGCAGAGATGTCGGCAAAAGTCTCAAGCACATCCCCCTTCTGGAGGCTCATCATCTTGAGTATAGCCTTCTTGCCGAGTCCCTTCTCTATCAGGCGGATAAAGTCCATCAGATTCTCGGGCTTTCCCCGCCCGATGTTATAAATGCGGTATTTGGGCTTATCCTCATAAGGGGCAGTCAGCACCTTCTCGATTCCGGCAGTCACATCATCAATATAGGTGAAATCCCTCTTCATATGGCCGTTGTTGTAGACTTCTATCTCCTGACCCCGCTCTATCCGGTCTGCAAACTTGAAGTAGGCCATGTCGGGGCGGCCATAAGGACCATATACAGTGAAGAACCGGAGTCCCACCACAGGGAGCCCGTACATCTGGGAATAGACATGGGCCATAAGCTCATTGCTCTTCTTGGTGGCAGCGTAGAGACTTACAGGGGTGTCTGCCCTCTGATCCTCGGAAAAAGGCTGTTTCTCTGACCTTCCGTAGACACTTGAGCTTGAGGCATAGACCAGATATGGAACCTGGTTCTGGACACACCCCTCAAGGATATTGAGGAAGCCTGCCACATTGTTCTCAACATAGGTATATGGGTTCTGAATCGAGTACCGCACCCCGGCCTGTGCCGCCAGGTTGCACACCGCATCAAAATGTCCTTCCTTGAGGAGGGCAAACAGGGCTCCCCTGTCGCAGATATCCAGCTTCTGGAACTGGAAACGGCTACCAAGTTTCTTAAGCTCTGCCAGGCGCATCTCCTTAAGAGCCACATCATAGTAGGCGTTCATGGAGTCGATGCCCACAATATCATGACCGCTCTCATACAGCTTTCTGCAGAGATGATATCCTATGAATCCGGCCGCGCCGGTGACAAGCACTTTCATATTAAAAATATACCTTATTTTTTTATTTTATACAGCAGTATATTCCATCTTTTCCGCCGCAAGGCAGGAAGGAATATTTTCGAGACATACAGATAAAGCACCCCATCCTTGATAAAGCCGGATGAGCGGTAGCAGTCAGGCAGGGCAAAATCTGGATCCAGCTTCCAATCTGTCAGATTGCCGCTATTGGCAATGTGCAGGGTATATCGGGCATTCTTCTCTGGTCCCGAGGCTGTGACCAGCAGCATGATGTATCCGCTGTCGCCATGAAGAATATCAAGATGCCAGGGGAGCGCGTCAAGCTCTGATACATTCACCACCTTCCGGCAGGAAAAGTCCATGGAATAGATGTCTTTCCCTGTCACATACTCGATCCGATAGCCACCCACAGCATCCCGGTTCACATAGAACAGCCAGGAGAGGCCATCCTTCTCTATATACTTTGGAGAAAGCATGAAACAGCCTGCGCCGCCGGCCAGGTTCTCCACATGGATCACCCTCCTGTCCCAGTGGATGCGATCAGTACTCTCCAGCAGCACAAGGGACTGCTTCTCGGGGCGCATGGTCTCAAGGTACAGGATGCAATACTTCCCATTGCTGCAGAACAGGTCGGGATCGTCGTTATGGTCCTTCTCCGGAGCAGGTGCCAGGGGGTTGAGTCCAGGCTTCTCCTCCCGGAAATGAATACCGTCGTCAGAAATCACAACCGAAGGATTCTCCACCCTATCATCGGTATCGGTATAAGGGGTGAAAGAGAGGACAAACCGTGGTGTGTCAGAACGCACCAAAAGAGAGGGATGCACCGCCTGCCCCGAGCCATCGTAGGTAGGAATATCAAGGCGGAAGAACTTTCCAAGCGGAAGATCAGTTATCGGGTCACACGCTTTTTGGGTCATGACCTTATAATTGACCCGATAAATTATATCAAGGAGAGCTTTTTTGCAGGAGCGGAGCATTTTTCTCATCTTCTGTAGCTGTAATCGGCCAGATGTATTCCGAAATGATCTTCCATATTGCGGATACACCGGTCGTTGTTGCTGTCCTCCTTGTCAGTGTTGGCGTAGTAGAGGGCTACCTTCTGGGTTCCCGGAATCTCGTCCGGCATGCTGTGGTTAGATCTCACCCACACCACAGGAACTCCTTTCTTTATAAGCATGAACTTGATCCAGATATCATCTGCATCCAGACACAGCTTTTTGATTGCATCGATGTCAAAGGCCTCCTGAGGCAGGGAGCCTAGAGGGAACAGGGTGCCGGCACCATTGGTGGAGAGGAGGATATGGGATGGCTCTGTCATCTTGGTCCAGCACTTGTCAAACTTATCGTATGGCTCAAGGTCGCCGCCAGAGCTGGTGATACGGTGTACACGGCGGGCCGATACTGCCTTGGGGTTCTTCTTATATGAATCAAGAAGGCTTGCGATCATGTTCCTGTCGTACATCAGGTCGTCATCCACTGTTATGATGATATCCTCGGGGTATTCCTGCATCGCAAAGAGGTACTTCTTATGGGGCCGGACATCAGCATAGCCCTTCTTTATCTCAAGGCCATACTGCTGAAGGGCCAGAAGCCTCTCAGGCAGAAGAGCATCATCACACTCTTTCCCCAGATAGAGAAGAATCTTGTCGGGCTTGACGCTCTGGGCAAACAGGCTCTTTATGCAGATGTCCAGCGTGTCAAACCGGGCTGGGAAGCTTGTCAGGGATACAATGATGCGCCCCTTCTCTTCCGAGCTGCACTTAAGTGGTTCCTTTATCACCATGTTCCTGAACTTCTTAGCCTTGTACCTGCAGATGAACCGGCTTATAAGCTTGCGGTAGGCATACCTGAGCAGCATTTTCTGCCCGGTGGCCCACATCCCCAGGATAAAGAGGGCTGTCATAACCGCACCCTTGACCACTGCGCTCAGGAAAAGGTTCCCGATGCGGATGGGGAGGAAAGCCATAATTATAAAAATACCGCCGCAGATGGCAAGGTCTGGCAGCAGATACTTCACAAGATCAAGGAAAGGCTTGCCAAAGCCGTAGCGCATAAGGACATAGTAGTTGAGGACAAAGCTGATGTTGAAGGCGATTGCCACCATATAGGAGAGGGCATCCAGGCTGCCGAAGCCCAGACCCACCAGAGTCAGGATAACCATTACCACCGAGGCAAGGAATGTGGCCACAAACATCTTCCTGGTCTCCCCTATGCTTTGGAAGATGGCACCGGTTGAGGCAGTAGTCATCTGGGCCCAGATCGCAAGGCTCAGGATACGGAAACAGGAGACCGACTCGGTCCAGTTCTTTCCAAATACAATCAGGATAGCCTCGCGGCTGCAGAAGAAGCAGAGCACTGTGATGTAGATGCCGAAAAGCGACAGCACCTTCATGATCTTAAGGTACTTCCGGTAGATATAGTCCCGGTCGGTCTGATGCACAGCCAGGATAGGATGGAGCACCGGAGAGATCACATGGGTGAAGTTCTGCACCGGATAGAGCAT
>JAGCPA010000087.1 GCA_017642445.1 Spirochaetia bacterium | reverse complement strand
CGGTCTTAACTACAACTATATCCTTCATCACAGCTCTCCATACAGGGAAAGGCCTGCTGTTTCCTTGAAGCCGAAGCGGATGTTCATGTTCTGCACCGCCTGACCGGAGGCCCCTTTCACCAGGTTGTCGATGACAGAGAAGAGCAGAATGGTGCTGCCCTGCACCTGCCAGCTTATGTCACACCGGTTGGAGCCCCAGACATTCTTGGTCTCGGGCAGAGTGCCTGGAACCAAGTTCACAAAAGGCCTGTCGCCATAGAAATCCTTGTATATTTTTTCCACTTCATCGTTGGTGACCGGCTTTGCAAGCTCGATTACTGTAGTCACCTCCATGCCCCGTTTAAGCGGCACCAGGTGCGGTGTGAAGAAGAGATCCAGAGAGCTGTCAAAGGCAGAAATCTGGCTTAAGATCTCGGTGAAATGCCTGTGGGTCTGGCCCGGCAGGTATGCGCATGTGTTCTCGGTCCGCTCGCAGAAAAGGCTCTGCACTTTGGCCTTCCGGCCTGAACCGGAGATGCCCGACAGGGCGTTGGCAACAATCTTGCCTTTGATAAGGCCTGCCTTTGCCAGCGGGATTACCGGCAGCAGGGTGCAGGTCGGGTAGCAGCCTGGGTTTGCGATTATGTCAGCCTTCTTTATCTGGTCTGCATAAACCTCGCAGAGGCCGTAGACGCTCTGTGGTAGCAGCTCGGGACATGGAGGCTCCTGGCCGTAGGCCTGCGCAAACAGCTTGTGATCCTTGATACGGAAGTCTGCCGAAAGGTCGATAACCACGCTCTTTCCAAAGAAAGGCTGGCATATCTTGGCTGACTCAAGATGAGGCAGTCCTGCGAAAACCACATCCGGCTTCATAGCTATTGCCTCTTCCAATGTGACCAGGTTCCCCTTGCAGAGTCCAAGCTTTTTCTCTATCGCTTTTCCGATTCCAGGATCCACCGATGCAGCCGGCTGTCCGAACCTGGAGGAAGAGACTGGTATAATCTCATCCACATCGGGATGATCTGCCAGAAGTCTGAGCAGAATCATTCCTGTATAACCTGTTGTTCCTAAAATAACCGCTTTCATAGTAACTCCTGTCAGATATATAAGGATGGGAAATTCTTCCGGAGCACTGATTTCAGCATCTCCTTGGTCACTCCCTCTTTGATTACAAATATTACTGTGTCATCGCCTGCTACAGTACCCAAAATCTCATCCAGCCCCAGGCTGTCGAAGGCAACTGCCACAGTATTGGCATAGCCCGGCAGGGTGCGGATCACACCCAGATTGCCCGAGAACTTCATGGAGAGGAAGCCTCTGCTTATGTCGCCAATAAAGTTGGCCTTGGTCCCTCTCTTGCTCTCTCCCTCGCTCACGGTATAAAAATAACCGCCCTGGGAGCTGTGGCTCTTGCTCACCTTCAGGCTCTTGAGGTCCCGGGACAATGTGGCCTGAGTCACCTGGATATTCCGGGCTGCCAGAAGGGATTGGAGCTGTTCCTGGTTCTCTATGCGGTTTCCCACAATGAGATTCCTGATTAAATTTAGTCTTGTCTGTTTATCCATTGCGGTATATTTATACCAATTTTTGTATATTTATGCAATATGTAATTGAATAGAAATAATACATAAAATAAAAAAGGTGGAAACCGAAGCCTCCACCTTAAACTTTTCGAAATCTACTATTAAAAGAATCTGTAAGTTACGCTGATAGCACCTTCGAAGAT
>JAGCPA010000086.1 GCA_017642445.1 Spirochaetia bacterium | reverse complement strand
CGCAGCGTGGTGGAGCAGAAGCTGAACCTGACCCAGGAGGAGATTGCGAGGATCTACACCTTCCTGACCGAGAATGCGCTGCCTGAAAACCGTTACTATAAATATGATTTCATCAAGGACAACTGCTCTACCCGGATCCAGAGTGTGCTGGACAAAACGTTGGGAAGCGACATCATGTATGACCAAAAGACAATAGCAGAGACAGGGGAAAGAAGCTACAGGGAATATATCCGATACCATCTTAAGAAAGCCCCATGGTTTGACCTGGGGATCCAGCTTGCCCTTGGAACGCCCCTGGACCAGAAGGTGCTCCCATCCGACAGCTTCTTCCTTCCGGCACTGGTGTACGATATCATTGAAGGCTCCACTATGAGCGACGGAAGGCCTCTTGTCTCAAGCTCTGAGACTCTTTTCAGGTCAGATGCTGACCCGATAAATGACCCATTAACTGACCCTTTAATTGACCCGATAAAAATCAATCCCCCCTTCCTCCTTTTCACCCTTCTGCTGGCTGTCGAGCTGATGTTAATATACTTCAGCAGTTTCAGGAAATGGATTTGGGCAAGAAGAACATTGAGCTGTTATGAATATACCCTGGTGGTGCTCAACTTCCTGTTCGGGGTTCTGATCTTCTACCTGTGGTTCATCTCTGACCACACAGCCACCAAGGGGAACCTGAACATCCTGTGGTGCTCGCCCCTCTCGATAGTATTCCTCATCACCTTCTTTACAAAAGGAGACGGACAGAAAATATTCAAATGGATCTCTGCTTTTATGGCTGCCATGGGCGCAGTTTTCCTGCTTGTTCTGGCAGTCGGGCTTCAGGCTGCCTGCAGCGCTTTTATTCCTATTCTGGCTTTGTATATCATCCTGTTCGGACGAAGATTATTTCCTAATCTTTCCTGACCGAGAAGCTGCCGCTTCCATCTTCATTCACTGTGACATTGTAGATTGTTATGCCTGAAATCCCTGTCTTGGAATGGACTTTTTTATAATCGACATAGTAGTTGGTGTTAGGCCCTTTATCGTAGGTGTCACCACCACCTCCGCCGGTCTCAATGACACAGGACATGCTGATGCAGGCCGCAAATGCGGCACAGGCTATGGCAAAGCACAGCTTCCTCCTGCCATAGTGCCAGATCAGAAGAATTGATATTACAACCCCTGATCCTATGATAGTGCTGAAGAAGAGGGGAAGGGATGGGATGCCGGCCGAACTTGAGCTGCCGGTAGGGGCTAAGGTTGTAAGAGTGTCTCTCCTGAAAAGGGCTGTTGTGGTGAATCTATAGGTATCTCTGCCGCCCCGCCAGAGGTTCCCCAGCCCATTAGCCTTATAGTTGGAGGCAACAGCCTCCACCACCATGGCGCCATGAACCCGGTAACCGTAGTTTATCTTGTTGGTGGGGAGCCAATATTTATCAAGCACTGTCTGATGAATCTGGGTGACAAGGAGTCCTGTCTCCATGACATACATCCCTTTTCCTGTGGAGTTTTCTGCTTTTCCTTCCAGGGTAATATACTGGTCACTGCTCAGGTCTATCCGGTACACCGTTGAGGCATCGTTTATGTTTCCAAACTCATAGGTTTCACTTTTACCGGCCGCAGGAGTTATGTTCTCTTCTTCCAGCCAGCCCAGCTTAACCCGTTCCCAGGCCATAAGCGGTGCAGGATCTGAACCAGTCATTGTTCCGGAGCTGTTATTTCCCATAGAACCCCAGGAACCGCCAGCCATAAGGCTCCACTGTCCGACACCGGCTGTAACGCTGGATGTGTCATAGGAGTCTGGAAGCCCGATCACATGGCCGAACTCGTGGCAGAACACCCCTATAGAGGCCTCTTGCCTTCCTCCGGAAATAACATATTCAGGTACTATGAGATAATCGTTGAAAACCTTGCCGTTTATAGTTACAGTAGAAACTCCGTTTCCGGACAGGGTGCTGCGGTGGGACCATATATAATCTGTGGTTACGCCGCCATTCTCCTCGCCTGGGCCGGCATGAACGACAATAACAGTACAGTTATCTATATCTACAGCAACCGAACTGGTGGCCTTTATCAGCATCTCCTGCACCAGGAGAAAAGGATAGGTGTCGTTCCCGTAGATATTATTCACGCCATAATAAGCATAATCATTATCTGCAGTATATGGCCCCAGAACCTGGAACTGCAGGCCGAATTGGCCTCTGGACATTTTTTTATAGTACTCGGCCATAGTGAGGTTGGCTGGGCTGAGGTCGGTATAGTCGCCTAAAAGATCTTCAAAAAATGATGCATTATGGGCAGCTTTAAAAGTCAGTGAATCATAAGATTTTCCTGCCCGTGTATCCGCAGGGAACTCTGCCAGAATGACCAGAATTCTCTTTGTTCCGACAGTTGAGACTGAACTTGCTTTCAAAGCCCTGGCCGCAGAGGAGGATTTGGTATACTGCACCTCATCAGAAACCCCGGCTTCAGGCCTCAGGCTGCCGTCGTAGGTAAGCCCTGAGCCAGGCATAGGAGGCATAGACCAGAGCATCCATGCCATAGAGAAAAACAGCACAAGGAAAACCGCTTTTTTCAATCTTCAACCTTCTTTTTCCCGACCGGTTCCTCGGGCACAAAGTCATATACTTTTATTCTATAACTGTAATCATTGGGAGCCAGGGCTGCCTCTGCCTTGGGGTTATAGATCCGCACCAGGCTGGTTATATAGCCGTATTCCTCATCATATTTGACAATATAAAGCATAGGGGAATTCTTTTTATTTTTACGCACCAGCTTCTTGGTCGATTCATGCATCTCATCAATTGTATACTGCTTTACTCCAGAGAGGTCGGTCATAGGAACCTCGTCCCGCAGGCAGCTGACAACTTTCTTGTTCTCAACCTTCAGCTCAAACAGGGTGTCAGGTCTGTTCCCGGCGCCATACACCAGCTTGAGGGAATAGGATTTAATCTCGTGGTCCTTCCACTTTATGATATTGTTGGTAAGCACCTTGGAATCGCTTCTTCCAAGCTCTCTTGCCCCGCTTCCGAAACAGAGGGCGACAACTGCGACAACAAGAACAAAGACAAGAACTGCT
>JAGCPA010000085.1 GCA_017642445.1 Spirochaetia bacterium | reverse complement strand
TTCTTGGGCAGCCGGTCGAAGAGAAGAGAGCTCTGGCACTCTATCACTGCCCTGCCATATTCCCTCTTTTCCGCCGATTTTACGGTGCCCCCCAGCATCTGGTGGGTCATCTGCATTCCGTAGCATATTCCTAAGATAGGGATTCCTGCTTTGAAGATAGCTGGGTCGCATTTTGGGGCATTATTGTCGTAGACACTGTTCGGGCCGCCGGAGAAGATTATCCCACGGATATCGCCCATAGCAAGGATTGCCTCCAGGGTCATATCGCCGCTGTGTAGCTCGCTGTAGACCCCGAATTCACGGATACGCCGCGCTATAAGCTGGTTATACTGGCTTCCGAAGTCAAGAACTATTATCTTGTCCATACCGGCTTTCTGATCATGGTGTCATCCCGTTCGTAGCCGACAGAGATGATGGTGACAGGAGTTCCGGTGTACTGCTCTATGAACTCCACATATTCCTGTGCTTTCTGCGGCAGATCCTCGAACTTCTTGGTGCCGGAAATATTCTTCTTCCACCCCTTGAAGGTCTGATAAATCGGTTTTGCGCTCTCAAGCAGATCCACCCGGGCTGGGAAGTCGGTGACAACCTTGCCGCCGATCTCGTAGGCGGTGCACACCTTTATCTCCTCCATATCGTCGTAGATATCAAGGTGTGTGAGCACCAGGTCGCTTATAGAGTTGGCGCGGCAGGAATATTTAAGGGCCACAAGATCAAGGTAGCCGCAACGCCTTGGCCGTCCGGTGGTCACTCCGAATTCACGGCCTGTGACACGCACCATGTTCTCAAGCTCCCCTTCTGCGTCGTGGTCGAACTCGGTAGGGAACGGTCCATTGCCCACCCTGGTGTTGTATGCCTTGAATACGCCGTAGACAGCATCTATGTCCAGAGCTCCGATTCCACCGCCTGCGCACGCGCCGGATGCGATGGAATAGCCGGATGAGACATATGGATAAGTTCCTGTATCAATGTCCAGAAGAGCACCCTGGGCTCCCTCGAAAAGCTTATTCTCGTCCTTATGGGCAGCCATATAGGATACAGGATCTACAATCATCTCCTTCAAGAGGTCCATATAGGGCTCTACAAAGGCTTTCTCCTCATCCTTAAGGGTCTTCCAAACCGCAGGGTTGAAAAGGTCGCAGCAGCGCACGCCGTCCCGGTCTGCCTTCTGTGCATAAGCTATGCCGATGCCCCGTCCTGTTGTACCGATAGGATTGCGGCGGTGCTTCTCCATCTCCAGGTCTTTCTGCTTGTAGGTGGGGAACACCAGATGGGCACGCTCGGAAATCAGTACCCGGCCCTTCCAGCTTATCCCCTGCTCTTCCAGGGTATGGAGCTCGGCGAATAGGGACTCAACATCTATGACCATACCGGTTCCAAGTATCACAGTCTTGTCAGGATAGACAATACCTGATGGAACCAGATGGAGCTTGTAGGTGATGCCACCGCTCACTATGGTATGACCGGCGTTTGCACCGCCGGAAAAACGTGTTACAACAGATGCAGAGCCAGCAAGATAATCTACTATTTTACCCTTTCCCTCATCGCCCCACTGGGCACCGATAACAACTAAATTCATTTTAAACCTAAACTTTTTCTGACAGTCTCCATCTCTGTCTTATACTTTGCCGCAAGCTTGGATGCTTTCTGTGCGGCAAGACCGCGGTAAAGCTCCGGATGGCTGAAGAACTCCTCAGGCTCTATGCCGATTGTCCTTTCCATCTGGGTCTTTATAGTGTTCCAGATCTTCTCATTCTTCTTAAGTATTGCGCACATCCTCTCCCCTGTCTTCTCGCTCTCGAGGGTTATCTTGCGGATAATCTCGTGTGCATCGGCCTCGCCGCCGCAGGAAAGGAGGATATATGCAGCCTCTGCCAGCACCAGGTCTCCGGTGAAGGAGAGGTTCTTCATTAGGCGCTCCTTGTCCACATGGAGGGAAGAGAGCACCTTTTTAAGCCGGTTCACAGCTGCAGAGAAACCTGCCAGATAGTCGGTGATGAAACGCTGGGATGCAGAGTTTGTCAGGTCCCGCTGATGGTCTGATATCTGGTCCATGAAGAATGTCATGATTCGCGGTGCAAATGCCTTCCACTGGCTTTTAACATGCTCGCTGTTCCATGGGTTCCGCTTCTGCGGCATGGTGGAGGAGCCCACCTGTGTGGATGTGAACATCTCGCGGATCTCGGAGATCTCGGAGCGCTGCAGGTTACGCATGTCATCGGCAAGGTTTGCGATGATGCCGAATGCTGTGTTTATCTCTAAAAGAAGCCGCAGCTGGTACTCTGGCTCCACCAGCTGGGTGGAGTGCTCCGAAGGCTCAAGCCCCAGGAACTCAAGGTACTTCTTCTCCATAGCCTCGGGGTCTTTTACCATAAGGCTGGTGGAGTTATATGCCCCTACTGCCCCGGCCAGCTTGCCGCGGAGGTTCTGGGAACGCTTCTCGATCTCGATTATGGATTTACCTAGGCGGGATACATATTCTGCGAATGCAAAGCCCAATGTGATAGGTACGGCATGCTGGCCGTGGGTGCGGCCCACCTGGGGGGTGGCAGCCTGCTCGGCTGCGATCTTTATAAGAAGATCCTCCACCTCGGTCAGGAGCGGCAGAATTACATTGCGCACCGCATCGCGGATACGCATGGAGGCAGAAGTATCCATTATATCCACCGAGGTGGCCCCCAGGTGGACATACGGGCTCAGCTCTTTTGGAATGTAACGCTTGATCACGTTGACCAGAGCCCGGATGTTGTGCTGGGTCTTCTCCTCTTCGGCATAAACCTCGTCGGGCTGGACCTTTGCAATTGCCTCATCCACTGCAGCATAGTACTGTTCAGGGTGTTCCATGTTCAGATAGACATGTGTCTTTACCAGTGCGGCCTCTGCCAGCGCAGAGTACCTGATTACAGCCTCTTCGGACAGATATTTTGCCAGCTCGTCGAATACTGCGCGGTTGGCAAGATAATAACGGTGGTCCAGAGGACAGATGTTTGAAAAGATGTTTTTGGTTATCACGATTTATTTTATATCAGAGGGATATTGTGTTTCAAGTGAAATAACAAATATAACAAAAAAAGTCTATTGACACTTTCGGGGGCAATTATTAAAATACCTAATACCTACCTTATAAGTAGGTTAATAAAAGGAGGCCCTGTATGTCATCTATAAACGGTACAAAATCTATATCATTCAAGATTGCAGCTGCAGCCATAC
>JAGCPA010000084.1 GCA_017642445.1 Spirochaetia bacterium | reverse complement strand
TGGCCGAAGCTCTCTTTATCACGTGATGCATCCTTGAGGTGGGAAGGGACATCGTACTGTTTCTCCTTCTGGACAAAATCAAGGGCATCATAGTAGGCGTATGTAGTGTTTGTCTTTTTACAGGATGTAAGATACAGCGCGGCATGGGCAAGGAAGAACTGCCCCTCCGGCATTCCGACACGGTCAAAGGCCTGTGCGCAGGAGACAACAACACCAAGTGCATAAGGATCAGCCATTCCCACATCCTCGGAGGCCTGAATCATCAGACGGCGGAAGATGAACTTGGGATCCTCGCCTCCGGCAATCATCCGTGCCATCCAGTATAAAGCCGCATCCGGGTCGCTGCCACGGAGCGATTTTATGAAGGCACTTATCATGTCGTAGTGGTAATCACCCTCTTTATCGTATAGGATAGCTTTCTTCTGTATACTCTCCTCGGCAATCTCAAGGGTTATATGTATCTCGGTCCCCTCAGGCGGAGGATATGAGTCTGGAGTTGTCTCCACAGCCAGCTGAAGGGCATTCAGAAGGCTCCGGGCATCGCCGTCTGCTATGGAAGCAAGGTGCTCAAGGGCATCGTCATCAATAGTGACCTTGAAGCGGCCGTAGCCCCGTTCTTTGTCGGAAATAGCCTTGAGGGCCGCCTTCTTGAGGTCTTCCTTGGTAAGGGGAAGAAGCTGGAACACACGGCTCCGGCTGACCAGGGCTGAGTTCACCTCGAAATATGGATTTTCGGTGGTTGCGCCGATGAAGATGAATGTGCCGTTCTCCACCCATGGCAAAAGGGCATCCTGCTGGGCCTTGTTCCAGCGGTGCACCTCGTCCACAAAGAGAATTGTCCGCTTGCCGTAGAAGTCCCGCCGTTTTTTGGCCTCCTCTATGGCATCCCTTATCTCCTTGACTCCGGATAGGACTGCGTTTATCGATATGAAGTAGCTGCTTGTGGTGTTTGCTATTATACGTGCCAGAGTGGTCTTTCCAGTTCCCGGCGGGCCGTAGAAGATAAGGGATGAGAGCTGGTCGGCCTGGATTGCACGGCGTAAAAGCCTTCCCTTTCCCACAATATGCTCCTGGCCGAAGAAATCGTCCAGGGTCTCGGGACGCATGGCATCTGCCAGAGGACTTATGCTGTTCTTTCCTTCGTCAAACAGTTCCATCAGCCTTCCATCACTTTTCTAAGCTGATCAAGTGTCACAGAAGAGAAGTCATCGCTTATAAAATCGGCCATCGAAAGATCCTGCCGTGTAGGATTTGTTGTATTCTGGTAGCCGAAGCACTTCATCCCCGCATTCTTGGCAGCCAGCACACCGTTGGCAGTATCCTCTATCACAAGAGTCTCGGCATTCGGTGTACCCAGCAGGTCTGCGGCATATAGGAAGATATCTGGGGCCGGCTTTCCATTCTCAAGCTCAAAACCGCTCACAACCACATCAAAGTAGCGGCGGAAGCCAAGCTTGTCCAGAATAGCATCTATAACCATTGTATGGGAGGAACTGGCCAGCGCCAGTGGAACACCTGCCCTTTTAAGGCTCTTTATAAGGCCTGAGACACCGGCAGGAGCATCAAAGTGGTCATGCTCCCGGAAAGCCTTGGCCCTCATCTCAGTATCGTAGGCTAAAAGCTCCTCCACAGGCTGCTTGAGGCCATATCTCTCCTTAAGGGAGAGCCAGAACTTGTCCATAGCAAGCCCTGCATACTCAGGAAACCCCTCCTTTGGGAAATCAATCCCAAGGCTTTTAAGGATATCGCATTCAAATTTCACATGCAGGGCCTCGCTGTTTACGATAACCCCGTCCATGTCAAAGATAACACCTTTCAGTTCCATTTCCAGATATCCATGAATGTATGAATTTTCTCGCAGTATTTACAGATAAACTTATCTTCGTCAGTACGGTAGAACTCGGCTGGAATTCCCTCTCCCTGCTCGTGATTGGAGATACAGTCTGGGTTGGAGCACTCTATATCATCAAAGTTGTAGATGGCTGGAGGCATAAGGAGCCTGAGCTTCTTGATCACATGCTTGTCCTTGATGATATTCACTGTACATCCCGGTGCCAGGGCCGCAAGACGTTTCATGCTCTTAATGCCGAACTCATCATGGCCCGGGCGGAATATGATTCCTTTCATCTTGCCAGGCTCCTTCCTGGATGCAGTAACCCACTCGCCACCTTTTCCATAGAGCTTGAGGGTGCGGATTATCCTTATAAGCTGCTCCCTTATCTCGGTCTCAGTGCGGCCCCTCAGGATATGGTCTATGACAAGGCCGTCGGCAATAGGCTTCACACCCTCGGAGCAATCCTTTATAGGGGCATTCGGATGGATTGGAAGCGGAACTATGAAGTCCTCGGAATCCTCGTGGCACTGAGGCACTTTCACCTCTCCCTTGAAATCATCGCCTATTTTCCCTGAAATCAGGGCCAGAAGGATGATTCTGATTATCATACCGTTGGCAGACTGGGTCTCCCAGCCGTTCAGAGGTGTTGAATCCAGGAATGTAGGAATTGAAGGATAAACCTTGTGACGTGGAAGAGGATGGTAGAAGATTGTCCCCTCTGGCAGCTTCTCTAAATACTCCTTCTGGAATGTTATGCTGTCCCTCAGCTGGTCCTGCTTCTTAAGGATAGCGTCTCCCATCCGCTCAAGCTGCGGCCGGGTGAAGTACCATATCTTGGCCATTCTGCCGGAGTTTATATATTCCTCGATGGAAGAGAAGAAATTGACCTCGAAGCCGTTAGCGACCATCTTGTTCACATAGAATTCAGGCATTGCCAGCTCAGACGGTGCAATCAGATCCACCTTTACCTTACTGAATATCTTAAGGCCGTCTGCCTTGGAGTGGACTGTGCGGCCGTGGTAAAGGTCGCCGGCCAGAGCAATATGGATGCTGTCGGTGTTCCAGCCGTTATGCTCAAGGAAAGTGAAGTCGTCCAGAAGCTCCTGTGTAGGATGCTCGTGCTTGCCGTCCCCTGCGTTGATAAAGGCCGGTGTTGTGGCAAGACCGTTGCGCTGTGCATAGTTGCGGCCGTTCTCCTCAAGCCAGCGGCAGAGTCCCTCCTGCCTGCTCCTGACTATGAAAATCTTGTTGTAGTAGCCGGACAGGGTGTTGAAGGTGTCGGCAAAGCTCTCCTGCTTGTTGATGGAAGAATGGGAGGTATCCAGGTTGGAGAGCTTGACCCGGTGGAATTCTGCGGCATTCTTGAAGGATTCCTTGGTACGGGTGCTGTCCTCGATAAATACCTCGTAGATACCGAAGTCGGAATCATTTATCCTGAACTTGTCCATACCAGCCTTGTCATCTGCCTTAATATAGCTTTTAAGCTCCCTTGCCTTCTGGAAAAGATACATTTTCTCGTCGAACGAGAAATCATCAATAACAGTAAAACTTCTACCTTTGAATGTGTTCATACTTACATAATAAAACGCAAGGGCTAAAAATTCAATAGTTGATTATCCCTGTAACTGTGAATAAAGAAGGTTTATCTCCATTTTTCTTATGGCTTACGTTAAGCCTGAAATTATCAAGCCTGAGCACCAGCTCCTCGGAGAAGGAATCGGTTATCTGCTCCCCTATGTCACGCTTCCAGGTGAAACTGGCCTGCAGATACTCAAAATAGAGTTTGAAGCCGGCAGTCACCACATCGCGGTAAAACCGCTCATCCTCTACATACCACTGGTTAGAAAGGGAAAGCCTTAAAAAGTCGGAATCGTAGACTATGCTCCCCTGATAATCCCTTTTCTCGGTGGTCTCTGATGTGTCGGCAAATACTGTGTCGGCCGAATAGGAGGCTGAAAAAGTGAAATCCCCGGCATAGAGTGCGGCCTTCAAGGTAAGATGCCTGGCAAAGTCGTTGTAGTAAAGGTCTTTATAGTCCGGCCTCTTATAATCGGTGTACCAGACCCCGGAAAGCTTGAGTGGCCTCCAGGGGCGGAACCAGGCATCGACACCATACTTATACTGGGAGGCTGGAACAGAGCCACCTGGAGCCAGATACTGCTCTGTGGTTCCAGAGAACATAAAGTTCAGCTCAAACAGATTGCTGTAGAAAAAAGTGAAATAATCACGGTTGAAGAAGCCCCATTCCACATAATCACCGAAGCAGGAGCCTGCTGTAAAAGATATAAGAAACCACTCCTTTTCGTAAATGGAGTTGAAAAGAAGGTTCCAGAGTTCAGCTCCACCACTGTTCTCCGGCCTTGAGAGGTACCAGGAAGAGGGGCTTGAGTACTCCTGGATATCGCTGTTCTCAAAGAGCAGACAGCAGGTGAAGTCATTTATGGAGAGGCTTGCCAAAACACCGCGGATATACTGTTCCTCCCTGCTTCCGAGGGAAAAGCAGGTAAGGCCGTCCATAGGCTTCACAAAGACCCCATAGGTGCCGCTCTCCTCTATGCTGCGGTCCATAACCAGCCTTGCAGGCTCAAAGAAGACTTCGGATGTAGGCGAATAACCGCAGGGATTCATGGACTCGGTCAGAAGCCCTCTGGTCTTGAGATGGCCGAATCCGAACCATGGGGTGACTGCAGATACAGTCTCAAATTCCTTTTCCTCTTCCTTTTCAGAGACTGCACAGACCTCCAGCACCTCCCCTTTGATATCCACACGCCTTTTTATCACCTTCTCGGAGGAGCATTCCGACTTGATCTCTAAATCAGCTTCTGCCCTGCAGACAAAGGGCAAGAGAAGCATTAAAAATACGATACCTATACCTTTCATATAAGTACCTACAACAGAAAATGCATTTTTGCTTCAATTTTTTAAAAAATTTTTTCTATTGAAAATCAGCCTTTTTAAGATTAATATATTATTAATGAATTTATACGTTATCCAGGTTAAAACTGGAAAAGAAGATACATACATAAAACTCTGGGAGAGCAGGAAAGGTCATCAGCCCCTTAGAATCTTCTGGCTACGCAAAGAGCTTATGATCAGGAAGAATGGGCATACCCACAAAGGGCTCAAGTCTATATTCCCAGGCTACCTTTTCCTGGAGGCCGAGCAGATCGATCCCGACACCTTCCAGGAGTTCAGGCGCATCCATTTCTTCAGCCGTTTCCTTAAGGCTGATGAGAATATCTATCCCCTTCCGCCGGAAGAGGCAAGAAAGATATACGAGCTGGCCAAATATGGACGTGTGATTGGCCAGTCCAAGGTGATCTACAACGAGCAGGACAGAATTGTTGTCATAGATGGTCCTATGAAAGGGCTTGAGGGGCAGATTGTCAAAGTGGACAGACGCAAGAAGCGGGCAAAAGTACGGCTTTCGCTCTATAACAACGCTTATCTTATAGATTTCGGCTTCGAGCTTCTGGAAGGAACCGAAGAGGTGAAGAACAATGTGGGATGATCTTAAAGACAGGGACCTGAACCTCAGGAATTCTCTCTATCTATCCCTTTACAGGGCCTCTATCTTCTGCGGCGAGATAAAGAATGTCCATATCCCGGATGACCTTCCGGAAGGGTGCACCATCATATCCTACCAGGATCTTCCCCAGAAAGAGTTTGATATCTTGGGCAGCAGGCTTCCACTGCTCTGCGACAGGTATGTGAACTATCAGGGAGAGCCTATCTTTATAATCGCAGCCAAGAGCCAGGCCGATGCAGAGTCTGTCTCCAGGCAGATACAGGTTGAATACCAGCCCAGCACCCCTCTTTTCTTCGACAGCGATTTAAAGGAAAACCAGATGGTCAAGGAACGGAACGAGACCTGGACCTATGATGACAAGATAATCGACCCAGAGCAGGTCATTACAGTGGAGACACTCACTTCGGGCGATATCTATAAGCCGGTATACAACGACCCTATCGGAGTTGCTATATACACAGACTCCGATTCTGTCTCTGTATGCACCTCCACACAGTGGCCGCATCATGTCCGCTCCACAGTAAGCAGCATATTGAAAAAGCCGGAAGAATCGGTAAAGGTGAATGTACCGCAGATTGCATCTCCTATGGAGGGACGCCTCTGGTTCCCATCCTACCTGGCAGCTCTGGCCGCCTCGGTCATAGCATTGCGGCCCGGAGAATCGGTGCGCCTTATCCTGAGCAAGGAAGAGGTTCAGCAGTATATTGGGGCTCAGTACCCGTTCAAGATAAAACATACATCGCAGGTTGACAAGAATACAGGTGCTATCCTTCAGTGCACTGTGGACCTGGCCATAAATGCGGGTGCCTACCCTCTGTTCGCCGACGAAGTAATGGAGAACGCCCTTGTAAGCACAATGGGCCCCTATAAGGTGAACAGGGTGCTGATCAGGGAACAGCTGATCAAGACCAGCTACCCTCCTATGTTCTTCATAACAGGAAACAAATTCACCCAGATACTGGCCGGCATAGAGACCCATGTCAACAAGATAATCTCTGTGACTGAGCAGTTCCCTGATGAATGGCGTCTGGAAAATATAGTAAAATCCTCGGCCAAAGCTGGAAACATCGTAATAGAGAAGGCATCCAAAAGCTCAGATTTCCAGCGTAAGTTCTCGGCCTATGAGCTTGCCAAGCAGAACCGGCTTAACGGTATTGGCTCCGACCGCTACTACCGGGGCATAGGGCTTGCCTTTGCCACCTATAAGGCCACCAGCGGTTTCAGCAAGAAGATATGCACCCCGTTCACCGGAAAACTGACCCTGGATGACAACTGGCAGGTCAACTACTCCACCGCCACAGTGCCTCAGAACTTCTTTGAGTATACCCTGTGGAGAAAAGTAGTCCATAAAATAACTGAGCTTGATGAATCAAGCATACATATGATGCCGCATGACACAGCGACAAACGAGGATTCAATCCCCGACATACTCGGCGAGATGACCAAAGGACCTATCCAGCTGATACAGAAATGCAGCAAGAAGCTCCAGGAGCTGAGAGTAAGCACCCCGCTTCCTATAACTGTGGAGGAGAGCTACGATCCTACCGACGACATCAACGCTGCAGTCTGGGGTGCTGCCATAGTAGAGGTCTCGGTGGATATAATCACCTACAAGCCGTCTATAAAGGGAATCTGGACCTGCTTTGATGTCGGAGACACCATAGATGAGGATATTTCCAAGCGGTTCCTGATGCAGCGCATAATAAACAGCCTATACTGGTGCACCAGCCCTGGAGAGGACGAGACCTCCTCCTGGAAGTTCGCAAACCTCCCTATCAGCATAAGCCTTATCAACAGCAAGGGAGCCGATACTGTCAATTACTGCGGCGACATCCCGTTTGGAATAATCCCTTCGGCCTACTGCAATGCTGTAAGCCAGGCGGTAGGGAAAGTAATCACTGACATGCCTGTGACACCAGAGAAACTGTACCGTATGGTGGAGGAACAATGATAATCAGATTCATGCTGAACAATATGAAGAAGAATCTGGATGCAGATCCTGCAGACAAGCTTTCGGATGTGCTCCGGGACGACTTCGGACTCCTGTCGGTCAACAGCGGCTGCAACACAGGCCGCTGCGGAGGCTGTACAGTGCTCAAGGACAACATTCCTGTGCCTGCATGTATGGTGCGGATGTTCTCGGTCCGGAACTCCAACATACTCACCTATGAATATATCTCCACAACCAAGGAGTTTGAGACTATAACCAAAGTTCTGGAAGCTATGGGCTGCAACTTCTGCGACTTCTGCAAGCATGGAAAGATGATCACCATCTATGCCCTGGTCCAGAATGCCGGCCAGCTGACAGACAAGGATATCTATGAGGCCCTTTCGGGGAATATCTGCAACTGCACCGACTTTCAGTCCATGGCTGCAGGAATAAGGCTGGCCCTGAATGCCATAAAGCGAGGTAAACGTGCTGAACGGAGATGACAAGACAAAACTCATCTACTATACCCCGGACAATGTGAACGGGCTTCTCAAGACCATGAACGCCTGCAAGTCATACAGGCTCTGCTTCGACGACCTGAACAGCGTCGATATCCTTGATAAATCGACATTGAACACCCCTCTGACAAAAGCTATATATCCAGGTTATATCTCTGAGCTCTCTGCCCTCAAGCGGAGCGAGCGGTTCTTCGAGATAGGTCCTGAGCTAAGGATCAACGAGCTGCTCAAGAAGGGAGCCACAGTGCTTCCCCCTATCCTTATCAGGGCTCTTACCGAATGCGGTACCCCAAATGTGCGCAACATCCTTACAATAGGCGGTCTTATCTGTGCTCCAAAGATCAGGAACAGCGTATTTGCCGCCCTTTCTATACTCAATGCCAAGGTGGAGATTGTCTCATACACAACAGCGAACCTCAGGTTCCTGGTTCCTATACAGCAGCTTTTTAAGGAAGAGACACTGACCCTCCTCCCCGGAGAGATGATACTCAAGATCAGGATTCCATACGAGGAGTATGATGTTGACTACTATAACGAGATCCATGACAAAGGGACTGTGATAACATTTGTAGGGACTGCCTCAACATTCAAGAGCAGCATCTCTATCTGCAAGTTCGCCATAGGCAACTGGGGCGATGAGATTATCCGTGAGACCGAGATAGAGAGCGGTCTTGTCGAGCAGAAGCTCCCTATACCGGAGAAGATAATCGATGGATGGACAGAGAAGTTCACCGGCCTGTTCACCGAGAAATATACATTCTTCTCCCCTTATGTGCAGAAAGCGCTGACCAATATGTTCACTGAGTTCTTAAGCCGCCTGTGATCACCTTGCCATAAGCAGAGTGAAACCCGGAACATAAGTAATAACAAAGACAGTAAGCAGCATAATCAGAAAGAATGGCACCACTGCCCTGTACATCTTGTCCAGCGGCACGTTGAACCGGTAGCTTGCAAGGAACAGGTTGAGCCCCACAGGCGGTGTGATGTATCCCAGCTCCAGGTTTGCCAGGAAGATTATTCCCAGATGGATAGGATGGATGCCGAAAACCTCTCCCAGAGGAATGATGAGCGGAACCACCACCATGATGGCAGAATAGATATCCATGAAGCAGCCCACCAGAAGCAGAGCAATGTTCAAGAGGAAGAGGAACAGTATCTTGGAATGGATGTGCATGGCAATCCAGTCGGCAAAGCGCTGCGGGATCTGCTCGTCTATCATATAGTAGGAAAGCACCTTCGCCATACCCAGGATAATAAGGATTCCGGCTATGATAGGAACACTTTTCCGCGCAATAGTGAACATATCCTTGAAATGGAGCTCCCTCTTGATCACAAACTCCACCAGCATAGTGTAGAGAACTGCCACTGCCCCGGTCTCAACCAGTGTGGTGAGCCCTGAGAAATAGGAGAATATGATTATGAAAGGAAGAAGAATCTCCCATATTGATGCGACAAAGCTTGATGCGCATTCAGAAGCGGTGGACTTTACCCTTTTTATAGGGTGCTTTGAGATATAAATGAACCCGGTGATGACCAGGGAGAGAACCAGAAGAAGACCCGGGAAAATGCCTCCAAGGAACATAGCCTTTATATCAAGCTGAGCAATAATACCGTAGAGAATCATGGGGAGACTGGGCGGGAACAGCAGGCCTATGCTGCCGGCAGAACAGAGAAGTCCGTCCCGATACCTCTCCTCTATTCCATTCTTCTCCAGAATAGCGGCAAGAAGACCGCCGATAGCCAGTATAGTCACACCGGAAGCCCCGGTGAATACAGTGAAGAAAGCGCAGATAACAACAGAGGCAATTATTATGCCGGCAGGCATCCAGCCGAAGAAAGCGTTGAAAGTCCTGATAAGCCTGTCCCCTGCCTTGCTCTCCGAAAGGATAAAGCCTGTAAGGGTAAAGAGAGGTATAGCTGGCACTGTGTTGCCGATAAGCATGGTGTAGAATTCGTTGGCAGAGATCTCTGCATAGCTGCCCGATGCAGTTATAAGCATATAGGCTATTCCACCCAAAACTGCAAAGATAGGAGCTCCCAGCACACCGGATGCTATAAAGAGCAGAAGAAGCGGAAGCTTTAATGCGGCGACTGATACAACCGAATAATCGGAGAGAGTCCAGGCCCACTCAGGGACATCCCCTGCTATTTCGCAGATACAGTTGACAAGCGGCGACACAGAAGCCCACAGCGCAGCGGCAATACCGATGCACAGGGCAACAAGGCGTCCCTTGGAAAGGGCTTTCTTCTGCATCTCCCGTACAATGACCAGGAGAAAACCTACCGGCATTATCACTGTAATAAGCCGCTGGCTGATAACTCCGATCTTATTATCGGGAGTAAACCCCATCTTAAGGAATACAGCAGAGATAATAAAGAAAACACCTGAAACAAGGACTACAATAAAAAGAGAGAGTGAATCTGCAAACCTCTTTCCCCTCTCCGATAGAAACTTGGTGCAGAACTCTATCTTCATGTGACGGTCGGTGAAAGAGTTGACCGAAGCCCCCAGCAGAGTCAGCCAGAGCACGATATGACGGGTGTAGTCATAGCCCCCTTTCAGCCCCATTCCAAACAGCTTGCGTACAATTATCTCCGCAGTCGGAATTCCAGCCAGAAGAACTATGAGAAAAGCAGATATGTAAATCTCAATCAGCGGTCTATTTCTTTCTGTACTCATCTACAATTGCAATTATCTTATCATAGATTTCCTGGGATATAAGCTCTTTGGAGAAGGCTGCGCTGCCGTCGCGGCTGAGATTAAGCCATTCCTGGGCAACCTCATCAGATACCTCATGCACCTGGAGACCGTTCTTCTTCATCACCTCGACAGCCTTGGCCTCGTCCACCTTTATTATATCATAGAACTCTGCCGCAATCTCTGCAGTACGCTCCTTAAGAGCTTCCCGGTATTTAGCCGGCACACGGTTCCAGGCCTTTTTCTCTACAATCACAGTGCAGTAAACAGGGGCAATCCTGAAATCGCACATATGCGGAGCTGTCTTTGCAACACCCATGGCAGAGGCTGCAAGCGGTGTAAGATAGGTGGAATCCACCATGCCGCTGTAAAGGGAAGCAACCAGGTCGTTGAAGGAAAGAGGAATGGCGCGGAACCCCAGCTCGGTCCAGATCTTGCTTATCCTGCCGTCTGTATCTATGGCAATCTTCTCCTTCTTAAGGTCTTCAGGCCCTATAACCGGGTCTCTTGAGAAGAAGTTCACCCAGCCGGTCATAGCCCAGCCCAGGGTCACAAACCCCTGCTTATCAAGAGCCTGCTCGAAATCCCCTTTCATCTTGTCCAGAACATACTCAAACTCATCATCATCCTTGACAATATACGGCAGGCAGAGGGCAAATGTGTCGGAGGCAATCTCCTTCATTCCCTGGGCTGTTATGGCGCAGGCATTAAGGCCGCCCACCTTCATGGCACGGATCATATTGTCCTCGTCCCCTACTGTACCGCCCATATAGAGCTTAAGCTGAACCTCGCCATTTGTGATCCGCTTCCATTCAGAGGCAATCTCGCGCAGCTTTATATCCCACAGGGAGCCTGCCGGCGCAATAGTACCCAGCTTTATGACAGTTCCTGCATAAGAAGAGATAAGTGAACAGAACAAGAATAGAAGGATAAACAGTTTTTTCATAAAACCACCTTAAAACCCAAACAAGAAATAATCATCCCGGTTCTCTAAAAGCCAGGCCGCCTTCCGCTGGCTTATTATGTTGGCCAGCCTGTTTTCCGGCACACTCTCGACATCGCGCTCAAGCACAGACTCAAGGACAGATGTGAACTCATCGTACCCCTCCTGGCTCTGGTTCTTGGTGCAGACAGCGCTTGCGTATGATACATGGATGGAAACCAGGCTGTCCTTGGAGAGCTCAACCCCATGCTTATAGTGGTAGAGAGCCTTCTCCATGCTGCCTCCCATCCCTTCCGGCATAGAGGCATAGTACTGCATCATTATATCGTCCAGCATGCCGTTTCCAAAGTCTGGATCCAGCTCCAGGGCCTTGAACAGCATCTTTATTGCACCATCCCGGTCGGCAGCAAAATGGGGATCCAGCACATCTACCGATACTCCGGCAAGCACTGCCGCCCCACCCCAGTAAAGGTCTGCGGCATCCTCTTTCTTGAACCCAGAGAAGGCTGTATCGTAATCTGATTCTGCAAAAGCAGCTTTAAACCCTTTATGCTTAAGCTCAAGGGAATCCATGACATAGTCATAACCACGGCGGTAGTGCTTCTTTGCCCTGTCGTAAAGCTCTTTCTGCTCTTCCCACTGGTCGTAAGGGAGCATAGAGCCCTTACCCTGCAGGTAGACATTGGCATACATAACATACATGCTGCCGGCAGAGGATCTGACAGCGCTGTTGTCCGGTGCTGTGGCTGCCATCATATCCATCATCTTGAGGATTACAGGGAAAGCATCTCCAACCAGTTCAGGATCGTTATCCTCCATGAACACTGCGGCCGCATCCCCGGACATATTCTTGGCCATGGAGTTCACAGCCATCTTCTTGATTGAACAGGAGGATAAAAGGGCTATTATTGCAAGGAATGCAAGAAAATGTCTAACTTTCATCTTTCTCTCCTTTCAGCTTCCTGGTTATAAGGGCATCAAAGGCGTTGGCAAACTGATAAAGCTCCTTCTTACCGAAGCTGGTGGCCTCCTCGGTCTTAAGGCCGTTCTGAGCCAGTTCCAGCATATAGTTGCGGATCGACACCCGCTCCCTTATGTTCTCGGCTGTATACTGAGTTCCACGGTCGTTCACCACAGCCACCCTGCCGGCCACCAGACGCTCTGCCAGGAGGATATCCCTGGTCACCGCTATATCGCGCTCTGAGGCATGGCTTACTATGTAGTCGTCGGCCTTGTCCTTCCCCTCTTCGACTATTATATCATGGGTATAGGCATTTGTGCCATGCGGAATCTTGTGGTTTGCGACAAAAAATGAGAGGCTTTTGGTCCTTTCTGCCGCTTTCACTATAATTTCCCGCACCTGGGACGGGCAGGAATCGCAGTCCACAAATATCTTCATAGTGGCATTGCCGCCTTGTAGAGAACCAGGTCCGGGCTTCCAAAGATTGTGTACTCCCCAGCCTCAGCAGGGATCAGGACAGCTGTTCCACTCTTTATATCAAGTGAGAAAGCGCTGTTCTCAATCTTTCCGGAGCCGGAATAGATAAATATAATCTCAAGGCTGTGCTCTTTTGGCCCTGTATAGCTCTTACCGCCTATGACTATGGAGGAGAAGCAGAACTCATCCCAGCCCGGGGAATAGATCTTCTCAAGACCATTCCAGACAGGATCTACGCAGACTTTGGATCCATGGACAAACTTCATTATAGTGAAAAGCTCAAGGACATCTATGAACTTCTCGGTAAGGCCGCCACGGATTGTATTGTCGGAAGAGGACATGACCTCGAAGCAGAGGCCGTCCACATAGGAATGGAGCTGTCCCTCGTCTATAGACATGCATTCACCAGGGTTAAGCTTGATGCAGTTGAGGAATAACGGTGCAAATACACATCTGTCGCCCGGGAAATCATACAAAAGCTTGCGGAATATGAACTGCTCCACCTCGCCCATTCCAGAGGCTGTCGCCTCAAGCTCCCGGAGCATGGCTTTCCGCAGTGTCTGATCCATGGAAAGGAGTCTTGTGAAGAATTTTTTATAAAAATCCTCTTCCCCTGAATAGCGGAAATCTACAAAAGCATTGCCGCTGAATGGAAAGAATTTTTTAAAGTTTACTTTAATCTCTTCTACACTTCTAAAACCTTTTAAAGCATAGAATGTAGAAATTGCATAAATCATCTCCCTTTTATGGTTAGAATCTTTATAGACTCTGGTAAAATGATCCATAGGGATATGGTTACGCTCTTCTCTCTCAAAGCCTGATATAGCAGTCTCGGAATCGGGATGTGCCTGGATGGAGAGAGGCTTGTCGGCAGCCAGCATCTTGAACAGGAACGGCATTGAGCCGAACTTCTCAATACAGCGTTTTCCAAGGGCTTTCTCCGGGTTTCCTGCGATAAAATCAGATACGGGGATGGCCTTCCCTTCTATCTCTATATAGGACATGCCGTTGGGATGGCTTCCCATCCAGATCTCGGCAAGAGGCTTTCCATCAGCTTTAAGTCCTGTAAGAGCCTGAATCTTGGTCTCGGAACCCCAGGCATAATGCTTCTGGGCTGGGATTAAATGGTAGAATCGGTTGTATTCAAATCTATCCATATCACAATAATATATATAATCTTTAAAAATTTCAATCTTTATGATATAATATAAGCATGACTGAATTTGTCCATTTACATAATCATACAGACTACTCGCTCTTAGACGGAGCAATGAAGATCGACGACATGGTGGCAAAGGCAAAGAGCCTTGGAATGACCTCCATCGCCATAACAGACCATGGCAATATGTTCGGAGCCCTGAATTTCTATCAAAAGTGCAAAGCGAATGATATCAAGCCTATTGTGGGCTGTGAATTCTATATGGCAGAGGGTTCCAGAAAGATAAAGACAGGAACCGAATTCGGAAACAAATATTATCACCTTATTCTCCTGGCAAAGGACAACACCGGCTACAAGAACCTGATGAAACTGAACTCTGCCTCCTATATCGACGGCTTCTATTATAAACCCAGGATCGATTTCGAGGTGCTGGAGAAGTATCACGAGGGGCTTGTTTGCTCAAGCGCCTGTATTGCGGGAGTTGTCCCAAAGCTGATCCTGAATGGCAAGCTGAACGAGGCAACTGCAATGGCCATGAGGTTCAACGATATTTTCGGGAAGGGCAACTACTTCCTTGAGCTTCAGAACCACGGCATACCGGAGGAGATGATATCAAACCAGGGGCTTATGGAGATCTCCAAGAAGACAGGGATTCCTCTTATTGCCACAAACGATATCCACTACCTGAACAGAGAGCACTCCACTGCCCAGGAAATCCTTATCTGCATTGGAACCCAGAAGACTATAAACTCCCCGGGCCGGCTCACCTTCTACAACGACCAGTTCTATATGAAGAGCCCGGACGAGATGGCAGCCCTGTTCCCCAATGTGCCTGAGGCTATCTCCAACACCAAGCTTATCGAGGAGATGTGCAACCTGACGATTGATTTCCCGGGACCTAAGTTCCCTATCTTCGAGATTCCGCCGGAGTTCCCTACCCAGGCCGATTACCTGCGGCACCTGACCTACAGGGGGCTGCCTGAGCGTTATTCCGATATAACCCAGGAGATAAAGGACCGGGTTGAGTATGAGCTTGATACTATTATAGGCCTGGGATTTGCCGGCTATTTCCTGATTGTGGCAGACTTCATCAACTGGTCAAAGGACCATGGAATTCCTGTGGGACCTGGCCGTGGCTCCGGAGCAGGCTCCATTGTGGCCTACTGTATGAAGATCACCGACATAGACCCTCTGAAATACGACCTTCTCTTTGAGCGGTTCCTCAACAGGGAACGGGTCTCCCTGCCTGACTTTGACGTCGATTTTGCCAACGAGGGAAGACAGCAGGTGATTGACTATGTGACCAAAAAGTATGGGGCCGAGAAAGTGGGTCAGATAATCACATTCGGAACCCTCAAGGCCAAGGCTGTAATAAAGGATGTGGCAAGGGTTCTGGAGATTCCGTTTGCCGAAGCCAATGACATAGTCAAATATATCCCGGACATGCCTCATAAGAAGGCTTCTCTGGCCTCAATGCTGGGCGAAGTGGAAAAGTTCAAGCAGGATCCTAAGCTTGCTAAGATTCCTGAGCTGGTCGGTATTCCTGAGCTTATCGCAATCAAGGAGAAAGGCGGTATCTACGAAAGGCTGTTCAAGGAGAGCAAATACCTTGAGAACATGGCCCGCCATGCATCGCTCCATGCTGCCGGAATAGTAATCGGCGAGAAGGAGCTTTCCGAATATGTTCCGCTCTTCAAGGGGACCAAGGACGACAAGGCAAACAGCGTCGCCACCCAGTACACTATGGAAAAGCTTGAGGAATGCGGCCTTGTGAAGATGGACTTCCTGGGGCTCAAGACCCTTGATGTAATAAAGCATACCGAAGAGCTTATACGCAAACGGGGTGTAGAGTTTGATTCCAGGAACATCCCTATGGATGACAAGAAGACCTACCAGATGATGAGCGCCGGAAAAAGCATAGCTGTATTCCAGTTTGAAAGCCCGGGAATGCAGAAAGTCCTTAAAGATGCAAAACCGACATGCATAGAGGACCTTATAGCTCTGAACGCCCTGTTCAGGCCAGGTCCTATGGATAACATCCCTCAGTTCTGCAACTGCAAGAACGGGAAAGAGCCTATACACTATTTCCACCCAGATCTTGAGCCTGTCCTTAAAAACACCTACGGTGTAATAGTCTACCAGGAGCAGGTCATGAAGGTGGCCCAGATAATAGGCGGCTTCACCCTGGGCAATGCCGATATCCTGCGCCGGAACATGTCAAAGAAGAAGGTGGATAAGCTTCTGGCTCAAAAGGCCGAGTTTATGGAAGGGGCCAAAAGCAGGGGATATTCCCAGGAGCTTGCAGAAAAAGTGTTTAAGGATCTGGAGCCTTTCGCAGGATACGGCTTCAACAAGAGCCATGCTGCCGCATATTCAGTAGTTGCATACCGGACTGCATATCTTAAATGCCACTACCCTGCCGAGTTCATGGCAGCCAACCTGACAAACGAGATAGGAAACCCTGATCATTTCAAGAAATATCTGGAAGAGACCAAGACCATGAAGATAAAGGTTCTTCCACCTACCATAAATGTGTCTGAGAAGTTCTTCACAGTCGACCAGGGGAAGATTGTCTACGGTATCCAGGGTATAAAGGATACAGGCGATGCTGTGGTGGACGAAGTTCTGAGAGCCCGCAAGGATGGGCCGTTCAAGAGCTTCGACGACTTCCTCAAGCGGGTGGATCTGCGGGTGCTGAACAAGCGTGTGATCGATTCTCTGATCAAGGCCGGTGTATTTGACGAGCTTGAGCCCAACCGGGCAAAGCTGGCCTACAATACAGAGCGGCTTGTCGATTACTATGCAGCCGAGCAGGAGAAGGAGAAGATGGGTATGATATCCCTCTTCGGAGACGATGATGTGGCTATGCAGCCTATGGCTATGGAAGAGGTTGCAGACTGGGACATCAAGGAGAAGCTGGCATTCGAGAAGGAACGGCTTGGCTTCTATGTCTCGGGACATCCGCTTGATAAGTACAAGAAGATATACCAGAAGCATGTCACACTCCCTATGGACGACCTCAGGCATGCAGCTCCAGGGAGAAAATACCTGATAATCGGCATGGTCAAGGATATACGGAATATCATAACCAAGAACAACAGTGCCATGGGAGTGGTGACTATAGAGACCTTTGACGGCGACCTCCCTATTGTCTTCTTCAGCAAGGCCTGGACTGAATACAAGCCATTGATTGCCGAGGACAAGGCCCTTGCATTCACAGGACAGATAGACCTGAGGAATATCGATTCTCCTCAGCTCAGGGGCGAGTCAGTACAGGAGATTGATGAGCTGAGCAGAACCCACAGCAGCTTCAGCCAGGTCCATATAGCAATTGAAGAGCCTTTCAGCGAGCAGCAGCTTGAGAAGCTGAGGGAATATCTGCTTGACCACGAGGGAGGCTGCTCAGTATTTTTACATATAAAAGGATCTGATAAAGAGAGCGTTGTGCAGGCCAGTCATCAGATCAAGGTGAAAAGCGATTTTGACGTGCCTGAAGAATCAGAACTCAGGCAGTTCATAACTGATATCTGGAAGGAATAAGGGAGGCTCCCGTGAAGTTTTTAGAGGTTCTTGCATTTATTTTCTCGCTCTATACCATGCTTATCGTGGTGGATATCATCCTTAAATGGATTTATACAGGTCCAAAAGGAAGAGGAACCAGGATGATATCACAGCTTACCGATCCTTTCCTCAACTTCTTCAGAAGATTACGCATCTCCCGCATCGGATATATCGACCTCTCTCCCCTGCTGGCTGTGCTGACGCTCTCTATCATAAACCAGATTCTGGGACGTGTACGCGAGCTTGGAAGCATCACCTTCTGGGCAGTCATAGCAATTATCATCTCGTCAATCTGGAACGTGATCATGACCCTCCTTTTTGCAGTGCTGGTGGTTGCCATAATCCGATATCTTTTCCTTATGTTCACAACCAATAAGATGAACTCCTTCGCAAATGCCTGCGATGCTTTCTTTATCCCTCTCTCCAGCAGGATCGCTTCGGTCTTCATCAAGAATTCATCATCAAGCTATCAGCTCAACCTGATAATCTCTATAATTGTGGTGACAGTTATCCTGACTGTGGGCAGCTTCGGAATTACATACCTGACCAACCTTCTTATGGGAATGTGATGGCAACCCTTGAGTCTCTGAAAGGTGTGGGTCAGGCTTCCTTAAGGGAGCTGAAAGGGGCCGGCATTGCCACCCTTGATGACCTTATGGGGTACTTTCCCCGTGATTACGAATTCCGCGATAAAATAGTACAGTTCAAAGATGGATTCACCTTCGGAGCTCAGCAGGTCAAGATAAACACAGTCTGCACAGTCACAGGGCAGGAATACTTCGGCCAGACCTTCAAGCAGACCCTTAAGATAACTGTATCGGACGGAACAGGCTACGCCTCTTTGATATGCTTTGGAAGGAACTTCCTGGCAAACACACTTAAGGTCGGCAGAAAATTATTCCTTTCCGGTGTGTTCCAGGTGCGTTTCGGCGAGCTTCAGAGCTCAAACTTCGACTATGAGCTCTATTCCGAACATCCCCAGTTCTTCGGCAAGATACTCCCTATCTATCCCCTTTCGGGCAAGCTGACACAGAACTTCCTGCGTAAAAGCGTCATGCAGGCCTACACACTCCAGGGACAGTATGAGGAGAATTTAATACCAGAGAAGCTGAGACAGCTGAACGGCCTTATGGAAAGGCGGGACGCAATACGCAACATCCACTTCCCCGAGAGCAAGGAGAAGCTTGAGGATGCTATACGCACATTGAAGTATGAGGAGATCCTCCTTTTCGAGCAGAATATCAAGGAGGCTGTGAAGAAGCGTAAGGTTGTTAAGAAGCGCACTGTCAGGCTGCCACGGGAACTGCAGCGCAAAGTGGCCTCCAGCCTGCCATTCCAGCTTACCGACGACCAGATTGAGGTGATAGACCAGATATATGCCGACTCAAACCTGGACGAGAGCATTTCCCGCATAATACAGGGAGATGTGGGCTGCGGAAAGACTTTGATAGGCTTCCTCTCTGCCCTCCCTTATATCGAAGCTGGAATGCAGACTGCCTTTATAGCCCCCACCGAGCTTCTTGCCGAGCAGCATGTGAAGACTGCATCCCGTATTTTCGAAGGTACCGGTGTACGGCTTGCATTCCTTTCTGGCAAGCTTACCGGCAAGAAGCGGGAGCTGCTGCTCGAGGCCCTTGCCAAGGGGGAGATTGACCTTCTTATCGGCACCCATGCAGTTCTCTCAAGCAATGTGGTGTTCAAGGATCTTGAGTTCGCAATCATAGACGAGCAGCAGCGCTTCGGCGTAATACAGAGGTCTGCACTCCTTGAGAAAGGCAAGCAGATAGATTACATCATGATGTCAGCAACCCCTATTCCACGCTCTCTGGAGATGGCTTTCTTCGGCGAGCTCAAGATATCAACAGTACGCACCATGCCGCCTGGAAGAAAGCCAGTAATCACCTACACTGTCAAGGAAGGAAACGAAGAGAAGATATACACCTGGGTACGTAAAGAGCTGGCCATGGGACACCAGGCCTACTTTGTCTACCCTCTTATAGATGAATCTGAGAAGATGAACCTTAAGAATGCCAGCCAGATGCACGAGATGCTGAGCAAAGAGATATTCCCTGAATACAAGTGTGCCCTTATCCACTCCAAGATGAAGGAGGAGGACAAGGAGAGAATAATGACCGACTTTGCAGCTGGCCAGATACAGATCCTCATTGCAACCAGCGTTGTGGAGGTCGGTGTTGATGTCAAGACTGCAACCTGCATGGAGATCGAGCATGCTGAGCGGTTCGGCCTCTCATCGCTGCACCAGCTCAGGGGCCGCGTGGGCCGCTCCGAGCTCCAGGCCTACACATTCCTGGTCTTCAGCAACGAGCTGACCGACCACGCCAAGGAGCGGCTGCGTATAATGAAGGAGACCAACGACGGCTTTGAGATAGCAGAGCGTGACCTTAAGCTCCGCGGCCCCGGCGATATAGCAGGAGTTGACCAGTCTGGCTTCATGAACTTCCGTCTGGCCGATATCTTCGAGGATATTGATTTAGTAAAAAGAATCAGAAAAGACCTTGAGAACCTTTAAAGCAGTATCTTTTTCCCAGTAAGCTTCCTGACTGCATCAAGCAGTGCAGCATGCTCCCCTTCCGCAAAGTTCCTGAAGGAGGCAGAAGCTTTCTTTGCACACTTAAGGTTCAGGTTTCCTGGTGTGCCGGTGGAAGTCCGCTTCTTAAGGGCTGCCTCCGGATCCTCGTTCTTAAGCTTGTCCAGGTTGAGTCCAACCTCTTTGTATGCATCGCGGAAGCTCTTTCCAGAGGCCACAAGGCGGAGTGCCTCGTCGGTGGCGAAAATATCTGGTGTAAAGCCCTCTTTAAGCTTAGCCTTGTTCACCTGAAGCTCATCTACAGTAAGCTTTGCGACAAGAGTGCTCATGTAGGCAATATCCATTATCTTCATGAATAGCTCCTTGGTCTCCTGGAAATCCCGGTTATAGCCGGTCGGGAGAGCTCTTACCACATTCTTCATTCCCATGCAGAGCCCAGATACAGAGGCCGCTTTTCCACGCAGAAGCTCAAGGCCGTCCGGATTCTTCTTCTGCGGCATTATGCTGCTTCCGGAGCACAATGAGGCAGGCAGAGAGAAATAGCCGAATTCCGGCATGGAGAAGATGATCAGATCCTGTGCCAGCTTGCTGAAGGTCAGGGTCATCTGCTCAAGTGCATCGGCAATCATAGACTCGATCTTGCCACGCGAGTTGTTGGCATAGAGCACGTTGTTCTGTATTCCTGCAAAACCTAAAAGGGATGCGGTAAGCTCCCGGTCAAGCGGCAGAGGCACGCCATAGCTTGCGGCAGAGCCCAACGGACAGCGGTTATTAAGGTCATAGGCAGCCTTGAGGAATGCTATGTCGTCAAGGAGCTCCTCGGCAAACGCAGCTCCCCACAGCCCAACAGAAGATGGCATTGCAATCTGCATATGGGTGCGGCCAGGCATCGGGACATTCTTATTCTTCTCTGCAAACGCAGTGAGGGAATCCACAAGATCAAGGGCTTTATCAATAATCTGAAGCAGCCTTGTCTTGGCATAGAAACGGGTTGCAGTCAGAACCTGGTCGTTCCTTGACCTTCCTGTATGCACCTTCTTTCCTGCATCTCCAAGCTTGGCTGTAAGATAGCCTTCGATAGCAGTATGGCAATCCTCGTCCGAAAGCTTTATCTCAAACTTCCCTTCTCTGTCCAGCTTGATAATCTCAAGAAGTGCGGCTTTAAGTGCTTTGAATTCAGGTTTTGTAAGGACTCCGATCTCAGAGAGCATCTGGATATGGGCAATGCTGCAGAGGCAGTCTGACACAACCAGATTCTTATCAAGGATATAGTCGTTTCCAACAGTGAACTTCTCGAGAAGCTCATTCAATTCATAGTTTTTAAACCACAGTTTAGCCATGTCTCAATCCTTATATCAAAGCTTTATCCGTTTTTTTCCAATAAGCTGGAATGGAAGCTCAAAACTCTTAAGATATGGGGAGCTTGACTTGCAGAAAAGAGTCCCCTGGAAATCAAAGCGCACATCCTGCTCGCTCAGGACAAGTGCATAGGCCTCGGATACCATGCTGCTGGTTCTGAGGGCTATATTAAGCGGTATGTCGCTCTTCTGGGCAGGCCTTGCAAGTATCTGGCGCCGTGTGTTTCCAACTGCCCATTTTGTATTGTTTATGATCAGTGAATAATCTACGCGCTCAACGTGGATATCAAAGCCATTTTTATTCTGTACCGATGCTGTGACTGCAAAGACAACCTGCTCCGGCTCCATAGAAGTAAGCTGGATAGAATCCAGGGTTACCACCGGCTTCTTAAGCATAGGAAGCTCGCCTGTCGCCACGACAGAGTTATTCGATTTTCCGAATATAGGAAGCTTGAAATTGAAATCGGCATCAACTGTATATGGAACCACATCTACCCGCTGCAGGGAAGGATGCTTCTCGTACAGCTCATCGAACTGGATGGAGATAGGAATCTTGATCTCCTCAACCTTGTTCGGAGCAATCTTGCCATTATCAGGGAGCGTCTCAGACTTATAGAGAATATCTCCAAGCTTAAGGCTCCAGGTGACCTGAGGATAATCGATGGAGATGGAGTTCAGGTTGTTTATCTTCAGGTTGAGAATCCCCTCTATCGAATCAAAGTCAAGGGATGTTATCTCAAACCCTTCTGTCTCGACATCGGGCTTGTTGAAGACAGACTGGATAGGGTTCTTTATGGCGGCCATACCTGTCTGGCAGATCAAAAAGAGGAAAACAGATAAAAATAATAAAAGAGCTTTTTTCCTTACCATCATCCCTTCTTTCTTATAATATATCCCTTTTTCAGCTTTTTGTCTGTCTTTATATAAGCAATTTTACCATGATCTGTCTTCAGGACAGCCTGCATATTCTCGTCCAGAAGAGTAAAGCCCTCATCCTTGAGATAAAGAAGATCCGGTCCAATGTACTCAATGCTGTCAGATGCAAGTATCTGGTTCTTTACATCAAGGCGGTATATTCCCTCGCCTGCACTCTCCTCCACGCTGCCCAGGAACTGAGCCTCGGACATATAGGACTTGAAGGTAGGCATCTCAATCTCATCCTTGCCATAGTAGAACCCTGTGGAGAATTCCCGGTGGCTCACCTTGAAAATCTCGTCCACATAGGGCTTTGGATCCTCTTTGGAAATGCCTTCTATAAAATCGAGCTGCTTGCGGTAAGCCCGTGTGATTACAGCTGTATAGTAGATAGATTTCATCCGACCTTCTATCTTGATGGAGTCTACACCAGCATCCTTAAGCTCCTTTAGATGGCCTATCATGCAAAGGTCTTTGGAAGAGAGGATAGATGTAAAGTTTTCTCCCTGCACTACTGGGAAGTATTCTCCGGGCCGCTCCGACTCCTCCAGCACCCTGTACTGCCAGCGGCAGGAATGGGCACAGTCCCCCTGGTTTGCGCTCCGGTCAGCCAGATATTTGCTCAGGAAGCAGCGGCCCGAATAAGCAAGGCACATGGCACCGTGGGCAAATACCTCGATCTCCAGGTCAGGCACATTATTCTTTATAGCCTCAATCTCTTTCAAGGAAAGCTCTCTGCCGAGCACTATCCGCTTTATACCCATATCACGGTACATCTTGGCAGCCTCGGTGTTGACGCAGTTTGCCTGGGTACTAAGATGCAGCTCCTTGTCAGGGAAATTCTTCTTGAGGAAGCCCAGTATGCCGATATCGCTTACAATAAAGCCATCCAGAGGATACTGATGGATGTAGTCTGACTCTTTCTCCAGTGTCTCGATATCAGAGTCGTGGAAATAGATGTTGAGCGCTGTGTAGAGCTTTTTATTCCCTTTTACACGGCGGATAGCCTCGTATTCATCGGCCGAGAAGTTATCGGCCTTGGCGCGGAGCGAGAAGTTCTTTATACCGATATAAGCAGCATCGGCGCCATATTCATAGGCATAGTAGAGTTTTTCTATATTTCCAGCCGGAGATAAGAGTTCCATTCTTCAATGGTATAATTTTTTCAGCCAACTGTAAAGTGTATCTCCCCAGCCATAATTCATACCAAAGCCATGGCCTCCGGTCTCCCTGAGGATAAACTCATGCTCTACCCCGGCCTCTGTAAGAGCCTGGTCCAAGTCCACGCTGTTGCGGTAGTCCACAGTCTTATCATCCTTGCAGGCCAGGAGGAACACAGGAGGCATTCCGCTGGTCATCTGGCATTCCATTGAATAAAGGTGTTTTGTCTCATCCGATGCGCTGCGTCCTAACAGGCTGATCTGAGACCAATGGTGTGCATAGGGCTTTTCCATGGAGACAACAGGATAGACAGGTATGACAAAGTCTGGCTTAAGACTTACGCTGGTCTCAATACCAAGCTCTTTTAAAAAGTTCTTATCGCCGAATGCACCTGCCATAGTAACCAGATGACCGCCGGCTGAAAAACCGATTGCACCTACCCGTTCAGGATCAATGCCATACTCAGATGCATTCTCCCGCACCAGCTGCATAGTGCGCTGGAAATCCTGGATCATGGCAGGATGATGGTAGCCATCCATAGCGACACGGTACTTGAGGACAAAGGCATGGTAGCCACGCTCCTTAAACCAGGCAGCCACATCGTGCCCCTCGGTTCCCATGCTCCTGTGATGGTAGCTGCCGCCATGACATATAATTACAGCGGCATGGGTATCTGTCTCTTTCTCAGGTGAATAAGCATAAAAGCAAGAACGCTCATTCCGCATGGAACGGACGTCCTTCCAGAGATATACCCTCTCCTGGCCCCAAACTGTGGTCAGAGCCAGGAAGAAGATAATTGCAAGGCAGTAAATCCGCCTCATTTAACAATTCCAATAATAATTTTCTGTCCCTTTCTGCTGATCTGGAACATCTTCTTGCTCGATTTATCATTCAGAGCATTATAGAACTCAAGCATATTGGTCACAGGCTTGTCGTTGATCTCCTGAATGATATCTCCAGGCCTAAGGTTAGCCTGCTCTGCAGCTGTACCCTGAGATACTGCCACGATCATAACACCCTTGATGTCGCCAAGCTCGCCCTTTGTCCGCATCTTCTCATCGATATTGATAGCGAGGAATCCTGGGTAGATATCATGGTTGGCCTGGACTTTGTCCTCCTCGTCACGGGCCTCGAGGACTACGCTCAGAGTCATCTCCTTCTTGTTCCTGATAAGGGTGAATGTAGCCTTCTCCTTAGGAGCGATAGTACCGATAACCTTGGTAAGCTGTACAGAATCAGAGATTGCTGTTCCGTTGATCTTGGTGATGAAGTCGCCCGGGAGGATTCCGGCTTTATCAGCAGGAGAACCCTTGAATACACCGAGGATAAGTCCACCGCCCTTGTTTCCAAGGCCAAGGTCCTTTCTCAGCTCAGGATAGCTGTTCTCGTCCACTGTATCGATTGAGACACCAAGCCAGCCATACTCAACCTTTCCTTTGGTGATAAAGTCGTTGGCAATCCGCTTTGCATTGTTGGAAGGGATGGCAAAGCCAAGTCCTACGCTGCCGCCGCTCTGGGTTGCGATCCATGTGTTGATTCCAACCACCTCGCCTTTCATATTCACAAGGGCACCGCCGGAGTTTCCAGGGTTGATGGAAGCATCGGTCTGGATATAGTCGGTATAGCTTGAGACATTGCCGGTGCTCTTTCTCTGAAGACCGCTGACAATACCCATAGTAACTGTAGACTCATAACCATATGGTGAACCGATGGCCAGAACAATATCGCCTACCTCAAGGGAATCGGAGTCGCCGAATGTTGCGAGAGGAACCTTGTCTGAACACTTGAATGATACGAGAGCCAGGTCCATTCTGTCGTCTGCACCGACTTTTACAGCCTCGAACTTCTGTCCGTCAGCAAGCTTTACAGTGATCTGGTCTGCTTTTCCTGCAACATGGCTGTTTGTAAGAACATATACTGTATCGCCATCCTGCTTGATCATGATACCAGAACCAAGTCCAGGCCGCTCATACTCTTTATATGTCCTGCCGTTTTTCTCATTGTTATTATTGCTGCCTCCACGGCCGCCACCGAAGAAGAACTCAAATGGATTCAAGAAATTGAATGGAGTGGTCTCCTGGCGGACAACCTCTACTACATCCAGTTCTACTACAGCAGGAAGCACCTTTTTGGTTATTCCGCTGAAGGAAAAGTATACCTCTCCTTTAGTGCCGGGTACCACCCTCTGATCCTGGGATGGCTGGGATTCTGCAGCTCCGCTCTCCGGTTTTGCCTGTTCCGGGGAACCCATTGCAAAGATAAGGGAAGCTGAGAACATAAAAATCAAAAGCACAAGTAAAAATTTTTTAAGACGCATACAATTTATCTCCTGATACTTAAAATATACTCACAAATTACAAACAAGCCAACTGTCAGAATGTTATAAAAAATCTCTTTTTTTTCTATTTATTGCATGATACACTTGTTCTATGCTGTGGAACATTCCAGTCATTGCTGCTATTTTTGTCTCTCTTGGGGCAATTCTTATCGCAGACCGCTTTATAAAGAACCTGGCAGTCTCTATTCTGGCCGGCTCATTCCTCCTCTCCATCCTCTCGAAGCGTACATTGATGGAGACTCTCAAGATAGCAGCCTTCAGGATCTGGAACTTCGACTCCTGCATGCTTTTCCTCCTAATCTTCCTTATGATAACAATGAGCAATCAGATAAAGGAGAACAACATAATGGGGGCCATGACCGATGGGCTCCAGGAGAGGTTCTCGGGCAAGACACTCCTTGTATCGGTGGCCGCGCTGATAGGCCTTATCCCCATGCCTGGAGGAGCCCTGTTCTCTGCCCCTCTGGTCGAGGCCTGCGACACAGAGCACCGGCTGGACAATGATATCAAGACCAGAATCAACTACTGGTTCCGCCATATGTGGGAGTACTGGTTCCCGCTCTACGCCGGTGTGATCATGGCGCTGCAGATAACAGGGCTTGAGTTCTACCAGATGTTCCTGGCCAATATCTCCATGACCTTCGTTCATATCTTTGCCGGATATGTGTGCATCCTAAGGGGTCTGGACCTGCCGAAAGTGCAACCTGCAGCCGGAAAGAAGAAACCTGTGGTCCGGTATCTTCTTCCAATTATCATAATCATAGTTGGATCCTTCCTTCTTTCGGCATTCTTTCCGGCCCTCAAGGCTATATCCAAGTACCTGCCGCTGATTACAAGCATACTTGCCGCCATAATCACCACACAGGTGTGGAAACCCCTTGGAAGCGTTGTATGGAAGCGCCTTTTAATTGCAAAGAACACCTGGCGCATGGTTCTTATAGTCATGGTGATAACTGTTTACAGCGGCTTTATCGGAATGCCCCTTGCCGACGGCTCATACCTTATGGATGTTATGCGGCAGGAGCTCAGCCAGACCGGAATACCGACTGTACTGCTCTTTGCCATACTCCCTCTGGTAAGCGGTATTGCCACCGGTATTGCGCTTGGCTTTGTAGGGACAAGCTTCCCCATCATATTCTCGCTCCTGGGGCCGGATCCATCACTCAAGAGCATCCTTATCATGGTGATAATAGGCTACAGCTTCGGCCAGATTGGGCAGCTGCTGTCCCCTGTCCATGTGTGCAATGTGGTTACAAACCGGTTCTTTGGCACCAATCTGTTCAAGAACACACTCTTTATAGGAAAGCCCTGTCTTTTCATTGTGGCAGGGGCAATATTAAGCGCTTCGGCGGTATACTGGATAATGTAGAAACAGGTTGAAAAACACCCTTTTCTGCAGTAAAATATAGAAAGAAAATTCGTCAGGAGGAGACCATGTACTATACAATGGAGATTGCAGGTGTAAAACGGAACCTGGAGTTATTCCCTATCAACGAGACCACCTGTATCGCGGCATTCATCATGTTCGGCGATGTTGAGATAACACAGGCAGCAGCCGCAAAGCTTCTGGAGAGAGCACCGGAGTTTGATATCATCTTCACTGCCGAGGCAAAGAGCATTCCGCTGGCCTATGAGATGGCAAAGCTGGCAGGTATGAATGACTATGTGATTGCCCGGAAAGCCAAGAAAATGTATATGAAGAACATTGTGGAAGTGGAAGTTGCCTCTATAACCACTGCTGGCAAGCAGCACCTCTATTTAGGCCAGACCGAGGTGGACAAAGTTAAAGGTAAACGGGTCCTGATTGTGGATGACGTGATAAGCACCGGAAGCTCACTGAAAGCTATGGAGGAGCTGGTGAAGAAGGCTGGCGGCAGAATCGTAGGAAAGATGGCTGTACTTGCCGAAGGCGATGCCATGGAGAGACCTGATATCACAGCACTCCATAAGCTGCCCCTCTTTGATGAGAAAGGAAACGTCAAGGCCTGATTATTTAAAAGCTCCTTTAAGCCTGTTCATAGCCTGTTCCAGGATGCTCCGGGGACAGGCTATATTTATTCTCTCGAAATATTCCCCGCCCTCTCCGAACATATCTCCGTGGTCAAGCCAAAGCTTTGCCTTATTTTCTATTCTATCCTTGATATCTTGGTTCGAAAGCCCTGTTCCATGGAAGTCGAGCCACAGGAGATAGGTTCCCTCGCTCTCCACCAGATAAACCGAAGGGAGATTCTTTGCAAGAAAATCTTTTACATAGGCGATGTTGCCCTCAAGATAGGCCTTGAGCTGTGTCAGCCAGGGCTTACCAAGAGTATAGACTGCCTCGGCAGCTGTCATTCCAAGAGCATTCACCTCGTTGTAGCCGTTGGCACGGTTCTCTTTCTTGAACTTTTTCCTTATCTCGGTATCCGGAACCCAGATGTTGGAGACCTGCAGCCCTGCCAGGTTGAATGTCTTGCTGGGGGCGGTGCAGAGAATAAGCTTCTGCTTATATTCATCACCAAGTGTCGCAAAGGAGGTGAACTTTATCCCGGCTCGGATGAAATCGCAGTGGATCTCGTCGGCAATAACAGTCACATCATAGCGCCTGCAGATCTCTGCAACCGCAAGGAGCTCCTCCTTGGTCCAGACACGCCCCACCGGATTATGAGGGCTGCAGAGGATAAAAGCCTTTACATTATTCTCGCGGATCGCCTTCTCAAAAGCTCCGATATCACGGGTGTAGCGGCCATCCTTATAACAGAGGGGCGCAACTATAAGCTTACGGTTGTTATCCTTTACAACTTGACTGAACGGATAGTAGACCGGCTGTTCTATCAAAACAGCATCAGAAGGCTCTGTGACTGCTCTTATAGCAATGGACAAACCATAGACTATTCCTGGTACTGTAACCCATTCTGAAGGTTTTACATGGTAGCCGTATTCAGTTGCACACCAGCTGTCCAGAGCCTTCCAATAGGAGGCGCCGGTCAGAGTGTAGCCGAATATGCCGTGGTCAACACGCTTCTTAATTACAGAAAGAACTTCCTCCGGCAGGGGGAAGTCCATATCAGCAACCCAGAGTGGAAGGAGATCTGTTCCATCTAAATACTTTACAGAACTTGTCCCCCACCGGTTTATGACAGTGTCAAAATTATACTTTTTCTCCATCTTACTTGCTGTAGTTAGGAGCCTCGTGAGTTATGGAGATGTCGTGTACATGGCTCTCTTTAAGGCCTGCGCCAGTAATTTTGATAAACTTGCGGTACTTCTTGAGCTCGTCGATGTTGTGGCAGCCGCAGTATGCCATACCTTTCTTGATACCTGTTACAAGCTGGTGCAGATAAGGCTTGAGCTCGCCCTTGAATGCAACTCTTCCTTCGATTCCCTCAGGAACAGGATCCTCGCCCGGTTTCATGCAGTATCTGTCTCCGCTTCCGGCGCCGATTGCGCTCAAGGAACCCATGCCTCTGTACTCCTTGAAGATACGCCCTTCGTAGATAATCTCACGGCCCGGAGCCTCTTTGAGACCTGCGAACAGGTTACCGATCATAACTGCATTGGCACCTGCAGCAAGGGCTTTAACAATATCGCCTGAATACTTGATTCCACCGTCTGCGATAACAGGAATATTGTACTTGGCAGCCTCCTCGGCGCAGTCAAGGACTGCAGAGAACTGCGGCATACCGCATCCAGAGATGATTCTGGTGGTACAGATAGAACCAGGGCCGATACCGATCTTGACTGCGTCTGCACCAGCGTCGATAAGGCGCTTTGTAGCCTCGGCAGTTACAGTGTTTCCGCCCATAACAAGGATATTATACTTTTTCTTGATATCCTGGATTGCAGCTGCAGATTCCTTGGTGTCGCCTGTAGCTGTATCCATGATCACAAAGTCTACATTGCTCTCCATAAGAAGCGGAATACGCTGGTCATAATCCTTAGGAGAGATAGCAGCACCAACTAAAAGTCTGCCGGTGCCGTCCATAGCTGCGTTCGGGTGGCGGCGCTTCTTATCCATATCTTTATATGTAAGAAGACCGATCACACGGTGCTTTTCATCAATAACAGGCAGTTTCTCGATCTTATATGTATCGAACTTTTTCTGTGCTGATTCAACCGATGGTGTTCCCTTTTCGTAAATAACCTTCTTGGTCATTATATCCTTGATAAGAACACGGTCGTCGGTGCAGAAGCGGAGGTCTCTGGAAGTTATGATACCGCAGAGCCGCTTGTTTCTGTTTACAACCGGAATACCGGAAGCATTGTTTGCAACCATGAGGTTCCTCAGGTCGCCAAGGGTTGCGTTCTGATCAATTACGCTTGGATTCTTGATTACCCAGTTCAGGTAACGCTTTACTTTCTCAACCTCTTCGGCCTGCTGATGCGGCTTGAAGTTGCGGTGGATAACACCTACTCCGCCCTCAAGGGCAAGTGCAATAGCCATGCGGGCATCGGTTACAGTGTCCATGGCGGCGGACATGATCGGAACATTTAAAAATATATTGCCGATAAGCCGGGATGTGACATCAGCCTCGCCAGGAGCGATATCTGTATAACCGGGAATCAGCAGAACGTAATCAAAACTCAAACCTTCGTTAATCTTTAAATTCATAATACCCATCCTTGATTAATACTACTGTATTAAGCAGGTTTAATCAAGGAATTTGAGAATTTAATAGTAAAAATATAAGGTTAATAAGACTTATCGCCTATTTTTGCCAGTTTTCTATACTGGTTGTACCGCCACTCGGCATTCTCCTGAGTAACTTCGAAGAGTATCTTTGCCTCAGCTGGGAAGGTCTTAGTCAGTGCATCGAAGCGCACTTCGCCCCTCAGGTAATCCTGGAACCTGTTCCAATCTGGCTCTTTGCTGTCAAGGATAAAGCCGTTCTGTCCCAGAGATTCCATCACTGGGTTGAACCGCCACAGGTGCCAATAACCGCACTCAACTGCCTTCTTCTCCTCAAGGATAGAATGGGCCATGCCCACCTTAAGGCCATGGTTGATACATGGAGCATAGCAGATGATAATGGAAGGTCCGTTGTAGGCTTCTGCCTCTTTTACAGCACGGAAGAACTGGTCCTGGCTTGCGCCGAGTGCAACCTGAGCCACATAGACATAACCGTAGGACTTTGCAATCATACCCAAGTCCTTCTTGCGGATCTTCTTTCCAGAGGTGGCAAACTTGGCTACAGCGCCGGCTGGTGTTGCCTTGCTTGACTGGCCGCCTGTGTTGGAGTAAACCTCGGTATCGAGAACCAGAACATTGATGTTCTCGCCCGATGCCAGCACATGGTCAAGGCCGCCGAAGCCGATATCGTAGGCCCAGCCGTCTCCGCCGATAATCCACTGGGATTTCTTTGCAAGGTAATTCTTGAGCTCAAGAATCTGCTTTCCTATTGGGCCGCCTGAGCAGCTTTCAATCTTGGCTACAATCTTCTCCCCTGTCTTACGGCTCACTTCCCTGTTCTCACGGTTCTCGATCCATGTAAGGAAAAGCTCGCTCACATCAGGAGGACAGTCTGTGTTGTTGATCGCCTCTTTCATAAGGGCCTCAAGGCGATCCCGCATCTTACGGGTTGCGATAGCCATACCAAGGCCATACTCGGCGTTATCCTCGAACAGAGAGTTTGCCCATGCAGGGCCGAAGCCGTTCTTGCAGCTTTTGCAGTATGGTGTTGCTGGTGCAGAAGCGCCATAGATGGAGGAACAGCCTGTTGCATTGGCAACCAGCATCTCCTCGCCGAACAGCTGGGTAAGCAGCTTGATATATGGAGTCTCTCCACAGCCTGCGCAGGCACCGGAGAACTGGAACAGAGGCTGTGCAAACTGGCTGTTCCGGATGCTTGCAAACTTCTCTATCAGGTCATCCTTCGGAGCAACTTTCTTCATTGCATAATTCCAGTTTGCGATCTCTGCTTTCTGTGAATCAAGAGGCCTCATCACCAGAGCCTTCTCCTTGGCAGGACAGATATCGACACAGTTTCCGCAGCCAGTACAATCCAGGACAGAGATCTGCATGCGGTAGCCCATTCCTACAAATGGCTTTGGAGTCTTTATTGCGGTGGTGATCATTCCGATAGGCGCACCATCCATCTCCTTCTCGTCCATGACTATAGGGCGGATAGCTGCGTGTGGACATACTGTGGAACAGCTGTTGCACTGGATACACTTAACCGGGTTCCAGTGCGGTACATTAACTGCAATACCACGCTTCTCGTACTCAGTGGTTCCTGCAGGGAATGTTCCATCCTCGTAGCCCTTGAATGCGCTTACAGGAAGGTCATTGCCCTTCTGAGAGAGCATAGGCTCCACAACTTTCTTTATGAATTCAGGGATATTGCGCTTATCCTCTTTCTTCTCAATCACAATATCTTTCCACTCTTCCGGTATCTCGAGCTTGATGACATCTGCACCCTTGTCCACTGCGGCAAAGTTCATGCTTACAATGTTATCGCCTTTCTTTCCGTATGACTTCTTAATGAAGAGCTTCATCTGCTCAACAGCCAGGTCGTAAGGGATAACCTGAGAGATCTTGAAGAATGCAGACTGGAGGATAGTGTTGGTCCTGTTTCCAAGGCCGATCTCCTGTGCAATCTTTGTGGCATCGATGATATACATATTGATGTCGTTCTTTGCAAGATATTTCTTAACATGGTCAGGAAGATGCTTCTTGGTCTCCTCCGGATCCCAGATAGAGTTGTAGAGGAATGTGCCGCCCTTCTTAAGACCGCGCAGGCAGTCGTATTTGTCAAGGTATGAAGGAACGTGCACTGCCACGAAGTCCGGGGTGTTGACCAGATATGGTGCTGCGATAGGAAGGTCGCCGAACCTGAGGTGCGAGCATGTGTATCCGCCCGACTTCTTGCTGTCGTAGTCGAAGTAAGCCTGGCAGTATTTGTCAGTATTCTCTCCGATGATCTTGATGGAGTTCTTGTTTGCTCCTACTGTACCGTCTGCACCAAGGCCGTAGAACTTGGCCTCGAAGGTGCCTGCTGGAAGCATGGAGACCTCTGGCAGAAGCGGCAGAGAGCGGCCTGTGACATCATCCACAATACCGATTGTGAACTGATTCTTAGGACTCTTTGATTCCAGGTTCTGGAACACAGAGAGGATATGGGATGGTGTTGTGTCCTTTGAGGAGAGACCGTAGCGGCCGCCGATGATAAGAGGCTTGATATCAGAATCCTTGAATGCCTCCACAACATCAAGATAGAGAGGATCGCCGTTGGCACCAGGCTCCTTGGTCCGGTCCAGGACGCAGATGCGCTTTACGCTCTTAGGACATACATCCATGAGGTATTTAACAGAGAACGGCCGGTACAGATGAACTGTGATAAGACCTGTCTTCTTTCCGTCAGAATTAAGCTTGTCCACAGCTGTCTTGACCACATCAGATACAGAGCCCATGGCAATGATGATATCCTTTGCATCAGGAGCACCATAGTAGCTGAAAGGTGCATAGGAACGTCCTGAGATCTTGCTTATTGCCTTCATGTAGTCAGCAACAATATCTGGAATTGCGTCGTAATATTTATTCTGTGCTTCCCTTGTCTGGAAGTAGATGTCAGGGTTCTGTGCAGTTCCGCGTGTAACAGGATGCTCTGGGTTCAGAGCCTTGTCCCGGTAGCGCTTAAGAGCTTCCCAGTCAACCAGAGGACGCAGATCCTCCATATCCATCTCCTCTATCTTCTGAATCTCGTGAGACGTGCGGAAGCCGTCGAAGAAATGGAGGAATGGGATGCTCCCCTTTATAGCGGCAAGGTGGGCCACAGGAGCCAGATCCATGACCTCCTGCACAGAGCTGGTTGCAAGCATTGCAAAGCCTGTGGCACGGGTAGCCATTACATCGGAGTGGTCGCCGAAAATAGAGAGTGCCTGGGCAGCAAGAGAACGTGCTGTGACATGGAAAACGCCAGGAAGGAGCTCTCCCGCAATTTTATACATATTAGGGATCATGAGAAGAAGACCCTGGGATGCTGTAAAAGTGGTGGTCAGGGCACCAGCCTGCAGAGAACCATGGACTGCACCGGCGGCACCGCCCTCAGACTGCATCTCTACAACTTTGACCTGTTCGCCAAAAAGGTTTTTTCTGCCATTTGCAGACCATTCATCAACATACTCAGCCATCGGGGATGATGGAGTAATAGGGTAAATTGCAGCAACTTCGCTGAACATATATGCGATATGTGCGGCAGCAAAGTTTCCGTCAACAGTAATCATTTTCTTCGACATGACAACCCCCTCTTTTTTTAGTGAAAAGAATAACAAAAACTGTCAAAAAGTACAATATAAATTGTAAAATTAATATAAGATAAATAAATTAAAATAATAAAAAAAATAAATGAGTTGAGGGGAAATTATTTATAATCTTCCCTCGAGGTAGGAATTGTATCTGGAATTCATTTTTTCAGAGATTTCCCGCTTGATCTCCTTGCGGTCCTTCCCTTCTGTCTTTACAGGCTCCAGGATCTCAATCTCGGCTGTCAGGCTCTTCTGCATAAGCATCTTCTTGAACTGGCTTGGGAATGGAAGGCCGTTGAAATAGCCTATTGTCATAAAGTCGGAAACCTTTACAGGCCGGCCGCTGATCTCGGTATACATAATACAGAGCGGAAGGACATCCACACCGGAGCTCACAGCTGCCTCTATCAAAGCAGAGCGGAATGGCAGAAGCCCTTTTCCGTCGGAGCAGCGTCCCTCAGGGAACAGAGTGATGTTGAGCCCCTCTCCTAATGTGCGGCTTATGCGGGGAATCTCCTCGCCCAGTGTTGTGATTTTACGCCGTTCCACAAAGAAGGAGCCGCCGAAGAAGCAGATCTGTCCCAGAATAGGCTTTGAGCCCATCTCCTTGGATGTTATGAAAAGTGTGCGGAAGTTGGCCAGCAGCATGAGGATATCGATGTATGACATGTGATTTCCCATGATGTACCAGTTTTTCTCAGAGTCGAAAATCTCTTTATTTTTTATGATAACCTTGATGTTAAGTATCCTGAGCATAGCCTTGCAGCCCCAGGTTGCTACAACCATAAGCTGCCTGCGCTTCTGCACCATATTCCTGGCAGGAAGGATGAAGAATATGCATCCGAACAAGAAAAAAAGGATCAGAGTCACAAGGGAAAGGAAAAATTTGACAACAATGCGAACATACTTCATCAGGGTTTCCATATTATCAAAATAAATGGTATAATGAAAAAAAGCAACTATCGGGAGCCAGTTATGGAGATTAAAAGTACAGAAATAAAAGTCCGCTACGCCGAGACTGACCAGATGGGAGTTGTGCACCACGCAGTCTACCCTATTTGGTTCGAGGCCTGCCGCACCGATTTCATGGAGCAGCTGGGATACCCCTACAGCCGGATTGAGGAAGAGGGGTTCATGACCCCGCTCATAAAGCTGGATGTGAACTATAAGTCTGGGGCAAAGTATGGCGATACTGTACTGGTGGATGCCAAGATAACAGAGCTTGGCCTTATCAAATTCACATTCTCCTACACTGTGAAAAGGAAGTCTGATGGAGCACTTCTGGCAACCGGCAGCACCACCCTTGCCTGCTGCGACAAGAACCTTAAAATAATAAACCTCAAGACTGCGTGTCCTGAGGTTTATGCTAAGCTTGAGGCTCAGTTAGAAAAATAATCAGCGCACCTTGATGTGCTTTACAGTGCCATCCTCGTAGCCGATAAAGGCATCAAGCTTCTTAAGCTTGGTGAAAAGACCTGTCTCAACCACACCTGGAATCATGTTGATCTTCTGCTCCATCTCGGGCGGATTTATAGGCTTTTCAAAGTGCAGGTCGATAAGAATGTTGCCGTTATCGGTGATGACAGGCCCCATCTTCTTTACAGCCATACGTACCTCTGGAACTGCACCCAGGGCTTCCATAGCCTTTGAAGCAGTGACACGTGCTTCCCGCACCACCTCCACCGGCACCTTGAAGCCAGGGCCAATGCCTGAGACCAGCTTGTCGCCGGCCGCAAGAACTGCATAGTGATCCGATGCATAGCCTGCAATCTTCTCCTGAAGCAGTGCACCGCCACCCCCCTTGACCAGGTTGTAGTCGGGGTCAATCTCGTCGGCACCGTCGATAGTCAGGTCAAGATGACCGTCAATCTTTGGGTCGTTCAATGTGACCATAGGAATGCCTGCATTCTGGCACTCTATCTCGCTCTGAGAGCTGGTGACAACTGCGATGATGTCAGAGAGCTTGCCCTCTTTTAAAAGCTGTCCTATCCGTCGGATAGCCCATTTTGCGGTGCTGCCGGTGCCGAGGCCCAGCTTCATGCCGCTTTTCACCATTGCATCAGCAGCTGCGTAACCAATATTTTTCTTCAATTCCTCATCAGCCATGGTGTAAAATCCTTATTCTTACTGAACTTTCTTAACAATGTCCACATCAAACTCAATTTTGTTGATGTCTCTGTCAATCTCACCAATAAGCTCAACTGTGTCGTTTGGACCTACAGTAACTCCACCCCAGTCATCATCGTCAATTTCTACTACGATTTCGCCTGTTGCATCCTTGAACAGATACTTCTCATGTCTGATCTGTCTGACAATATTTCCACGGAGTGTTGCATGTGTGTCATCTCTCATCTTAAGAGCTTTCTCAACTGTTGTTATAGCTGAAGGAGCATTTGTACCATCGGAGAAGCCACCCTTGGCAGCCTTTTCTCCTGTGAATCCCTGTGCGCTTACAAATGCAACACATACCATTGCTAATACTAAAACTACAATAAATCTTTTCATTTTTTTCTCCTACTGGGAATATAATATATATAAAATATATTTACAATAAAAAATTTGTTATAAAATTTTGCTGTCTGCTACAGCACCTGCCATCGGCTGGTGCGTACCCATGCAGACAAGCATAAGCCACACTGTTTTCTTCCCAGTGTGGCGTGCTTGTTACTGCAGAGCGCAATGCCTCTGGCAGGCACTTCCGCCGGCAGCAAATCTAATTCTTCTTTACTTAAAATTATAACCTCAGATGTCGAATAAAGTTGGGGCGAGAACTGGAACCTTTTTAAAATTTTGTAAACGCTGTTATTACAGCCCCTCCACCCACACATAAGTCACCCTGCGGCAGTACCCATCCGAGATATTGTGGACTGTACATACAGGCATTGTTATACCGGGCAGCATCCTGAAACTTGTTCAGGATGACAGTGCGAAAGCAATGTCACTGACTGACCGGGATAACTTTTGCCTGTGTACAGAATCACACCGATCGAGGATGGGTGCTGCAAGCAGGAATGCTTTTTGCTGGTTTTGGCGAACTTGCAGAACAAAAAAAAGCCTGCCCGGTTAGGGGCAGGCCATTTATGAAACTTGTGGAGAGTTTCAGAGTGCCTTATAGGTCTTAACCTTCTCGTATGTTGTGTGCAGCAGGTGATGTGATTTCTCGGAGAGAGGTGCACCGAGGTACTTCTCGTAGATCTCTTTGATCTCTGGGTTGTGGTGTGAGCAGCGCAGTGTGCACTTCTCATCATCTTTGTACAATCCAGCTGTTCTCTTAGCACGCAGGTCATCGTCTGTTCCGTAAGGCTGTCCACCGCCGGCGATACAACCACCACGGCAAGCCATAACCTCGATGAAGTCATATTTCTGTGGCTGTCCAGCCTCTCTTAAAGCACGTACCTCATCCAGTACAGCCTTGACATTTGCCAGACCGTGTGCAATAGCAACTCTTACCTTGGTTCCCTTGATGTCTACAACACCAGACTTAACTCCGTCCATACCGCGGGTAGCCACAATATTTACGTCCTTAAGCTCTTCGCCGGTTACCAGGAAGTAAGCGGATCTTACAGCAGCTTCCATTACACCACCGGTTACACCGAAGATTGTTGCAGCTCCTGTGTATGCTCCGATCGGGCTGTCTGCCTTCTCGTCTGCCAGGTTTGCGAAGTCGATACCAGCCATCTTGATAAGGCGTGCAAGCTCTCTTGTTGTGAGAACAAGGTCTACATCTGGATAGCCGGAAGCGTGCATGTTGTCATCGCGCTCGATCTCGTGCTTCTTTGCTGTACAAGGCATGATAGCTACAGAGAAGATCTTTGCAGGGTCGATACCCTTCTGCTCTGCATAGTATGTCTTGGTGATAGCACCCTGCATCATCATAGGTGACTTAGCAGTTGAGAAGTTAGGAATCATATCTGGATAGTACTCTTCCATGTAGTTTGTCCATGCTGGGCAGCAAGATGTAAGCTGTGGAAGAACGCCACCTGTTGTGAGTCTCTTAACAAACTCGCTTCCCTCTTCCATGATGGTAAGGTCTGCGGAGAAGTTTGTATCGAAGATTGCATCTGCACCAAGTCTTCTGAGTGCGGCATAGATCTTTCCAGTAACGATTTCACCTGGGAGCATTCCGAATGCTTCGCCAAGTGCAACACGAACTGCTGGAGCCATCTGAACTGCAACGTGAAGCTCTGGATCCTTTACAGCAGCCAGGAACTTGTCGGTCTCGTCGTTCTCGTAGATAGCGCCTACTGGGCAGTGTGCAGCACACTGACCGCACTTGATACATGGTGATTCATTCAATGTGGAGTCAGCAACAGGAGCGATTCTTGTGTTCTCGCCTCTGTGGATGAACTCGAGAGCCCATACGCCCTGGAGCTGCTGACAAACCTGAGCACAGCGTCCGCACTGAACACACTTTGTAGCGTCCAGAACGATAGATGGTGTTGAGTTATCCTTTGGAACTCTCCGTACGTTGGATGGGAATGCAACCTCGCGGATGCAGAATTCCTCAGCCAGTCTCTGGAGCTCACACTGCTGGTTTCTGCCGCATGTAAGACATTCCTGTGGGTGGTTGGAGAGGATCAGGTTGACAACAGTCTTTCTGATGCTCTGAAGCTCTGGATCGTGGGTAATATAGTTGAAGCCCTCGATAACCTTGGTTGTACAAGCTCTAACCAGTCTTGGGCTTACACCCATCTGGTTCTCTGTCTTTACTACACAAATACCGCAAGCTCCCCATGGCTCAAGGTCTGGGTGGGCACAGAGAGTAGGAATTTTTACTCCTGCTAATTTTGCAGCATTCAATATTGTTGTTCCGGCTGCAACTTCTACCGGAATTCCGTCAATTTTGATCTTTACAGTTTCCACTGACTTATCTCCTTCTCTCTCAGATTTTTGAAATAGCGCCGAACTTACAGCCCTTGTAGCATTCACCGCACTTCACGCACTTAGCCTGGTCGATCTTGTGTGCCATCTTCTTCTCGCCTGTGATTGCGCCGGCAGGACATCTCTTTGAACAGAGTGTACATCCGATACACTTGCTAGGATCGATCTCGTATCTGATAAGGTTGATACACTTACCAGCAACACACTTCTTATCCTGAACGTGCTGGATATACTCGTCCTTGAAGTATCTCATTGTTGAGAGGACTGGGTTTGCAGCTGTCTGTCCAAGACCGCAGAGTGCAGCTTTCTTCATAGCCATACCGATCTCTGTCATCTTGTCCAGGTCTTCCATTGTTCCGTTTCCGTTGGAGATCTTGGTCAGGTAGTCCAGAAGCTTTCTGGTACCGATTCTACAAGGTGAGCACTTACCGCAGGACTCGTCTACACAGAATGTCATGTAGAACTTGACTACGTCTACGATACAGTCTTCCTCGCTCATTACGATCATACCGCCGGAACCCATCATGGAACCGATTCTTGCAAGAGCATCGAAGTCGATACCGGTGTCAAGGTTCTCGGTTGTGATTACACCACCGGAAGGTCCACCAGTCTGAACAGCCTTGAATGCCTTTCCGTTTCTGATTCCACCGCCGATATCATAGATGATCTCGCGGAGTGTTGTTCCCATCGGAACCTCTACCAGACCTGAGTTGTTGATCTTACCTGTAAGGGCGAATACCTTTGTTCCAGGGGATTTCTCGGTTCCGATAGACTTGAACCACTCACCGCCCTTGAGGACGATAACTGGAATGTTTGCATATGTCTCAACGTTGTTGATGACGGTTGGGCAGTGCCACAGACCCTCTACTGCTGGGAATGGAGGCTTTGGTGTCGGCATACCTCTGTTTCCTTCGATAGAGCGCAGAAGTGCTGTCTCCTCACCGCATACGAATGCACCTGCACCGAGTCTGATCTCGATGTCGAAGTTGAATCCTGTTCCCAGGATGTCGTCGCCAAGGAGTCCGTACTCTCTGGACTGAGCCATAGCAACCTCGAGTCTCTTGATTGCCAGAGGATACTCTGCTCTGATGTAGATGATACCCTTGGAAGCGCCAACGCAGTAACCTGCGATTGTCATTGCCTCGAGTACAGAGTGCGGGTCACCTTCAAGAGTTGACCGGTCCATGTATGCACCTGGGTCTCCCTCGTCGGCGTTACATACAACATATTTCTGAGGTGCTGAAACACCCTTTGTTGTGTTCCACTTGATCCATGTAGGGAATCCTGCACCACCACGGCCGCGGAGTCCGGATGTCTTCACTTCGTTGATAATTCCGTCTGGTCCGAGCTGTGTAATAGCTTTCTCAAGAGCCTGATAACCGTCTCTTGCGATATACTCGTCAATATTCTCTGGATCGATGAAACCGCAGTTTCTGAGAACGATTCTGAACTGCTTCTGGTAGAAGCCGATCTTGCTCATATCGAACTTGTCTGCCTTTGGATCAACCTTAAGGTCCTTATCCTTGTACAGAAGTCTCTGAACTGGACGTCCCTTGATGATTGTCTCGTGAACAATCTCATCTGCATCCTCAGGCTTAACCTCTACATAGAACTCCTCTTCAGGGAGGATCTTTACGATAGGTCCTTTCTCGCAGAATCCGAAGCATCCGGTCTTTACAACCTGAACGTCGTTCTTGAGGCCTTCATCTTCCAGAACCTTTTTGAAAGATTCATAGATTGCATCAGCTTTTGAAGCTTCGCAAGCAGAACCACCACAAACTAAAATATAGCTTTTCTTAACCATTGCTATCTCCTTCAGCCTTTATTTTAAGATATCTGTTGAAGGTCTATCAAAGATATGGTCGCTTACAAGCTTCTTTCCGACAACATGGTCTTTAAGAATCTTCTTAGCAACATCTGCGTCAACCTTTCCATAAATTGTATCAGGCATACCAGGAACCTTAACTTCTACAGTAGGCTCTACATAGCACAGACCCATACAACCTGTCTGTTTTACGGTTACATTCTCGATCTTCTTTGCATCGATCTCGTTGATGAATGCCTCGAGGACCTGCTTTGCACCTGCAGCGATACCGCATGTTCCCATACCGATGATGATGTGAACATCTTTACCGTCTGTCTCTCTTCTATCAATCTCTGCCTTCTTGCCTTCTCTAAGGGCGCGAAGGGCTTCAAGTGTCATTTTTGCCATTGACTTTCTCCTTTAAATCAATTCTTCTTCCTGGGAACGTAAGAAATCTTTTGCCAGCTTGATTGAAGATGCGTCTGACAAATCGCCCCCAAGTGCATCAATTAATTCAGTTCTTAAAACTGTATACCCTTTCTCCTCTCCGTCTGTTATCTTCTTCCGGTTGAACTCGAACTCAAAGTCTCCGTCGAACATCATGGTCTGAAGCGCTGCGGCACTCAAATCTCCCTGAGGAGGAGTGTCTATGTTCTTCAGGTCGAAGCTGAAGGTGAACTTGGTTCCCTTTCCAACCTCGGATTCCACATGGAACTGTCCGCCCGAAAGGCTGACAGCCTGCATCAGGAAAGGAATTCCCAGGCCAACTTTTCTTTTTACATGCTTTGTGCCGTCTGTGAAGAACGGATCCTGAATCTTCTTAAGGATTGCAGGGGTCATACCACAGCCGTTGTCGATGATCTCCACCTCGATTCTGTCGCCGGTATACTCTGTGTAGTTAAGGATAACCTTAGCTGCTTTTGCTTCCACAGAGTTCTGCAGGCAGTCTACAAGGAAATCAGCGATCTCAGCATGCATACAAGTTATGCCCTATTTCTGAAATCAGCAATGATCTCAGGAACTTTCTCAGGTGTAAGCTTTCCGAAAACCTCGTTACCAATCATCATTACAGGAGCAAGACCACAGCATCCGATACATCTTACGGCTTCGATAGAGAACAGACCGTCATCTGTAACATGACCGACGCTTGTGCCAAGAATTGTCTCCAATTCGTTCATAATGTCCTGGCCACCTCTCAAATAGCAGGCAGTACCAAGGCATACCTGGATGATATACTTTCCTGGTTTCTTTGTTTTAAAGAAGTGATAGAAAGTAATAACACCGTAAATCTTAGCCAGAGGGATGCCGATCATCTCTGATACCTTCATAGCTGCAGCGCGTGGAATATATCCGAATTCGCCCTGTACTCTGTGAAGAATCATAATAAGATTACCCGGTTTGTTTTTCCATTCCTCAATAAAGGCCATAAGTTCATCTGAGAACTTAATCTCTTCAGCTGTACCTACAGACATGAAACCTCCACTTATTAATTTATAAAGAATACATTACCCAGTATTATAGAAGAAAAGCCAAAATAGTGCAAGGTAGAAACGGGGGTAAACTTAGGATAAAAATTGTGCTTGACGGCACATTATTTACGGTTTAAAGTACAATATATGAATAAAGAGACAAGTTTACGTTTATCCAAGTACAGAAGAATTATTCAGAAGCTTAAGATGATGGGGATGGAAAAAGTGTTCTCAAACAACTTAGGCGATGCTATCGGGGCTGCCCCTGCCCTGGTGCGCAAGGACCTGTCGGTGCTCAAGATAACCGGCCATAAGCGTGGCGGCTACAATATCGACGAGCTTATCGAGGAGATGGACCAGATCCTTGGCAAGAACAAGCCCATGAATGTCATAATCTGCGGCTGCGGAAAGATCGGCACTGCACTCCTGGGCTACCGGGGAATACACGAGGAAGGTATAAAGATTATGGCCGGCTTCGACCTGAACCCGGAGAATGTGGCCTACAAGGGGAAGATTCCTATCCTGCCGGTCAAGGATATGGCTGAATATATCAAGGAACACAATATAAAGGTGGCTGTGATATCGGTGCCCAAGTTTGCGGCATCAGAGATTTTCAGCACCATGCTTAAGGCTGGAATACAGGGGGTTCTCAACTTCTCCCCTACAGAGCTTAAGGATTCATCGGGAAAATGCCTGGTGAACAATGTGAATATTGCGATAATGATCGAGAACCTGTTCTTCTATGCCAACAATTCAATGGAGCTTGCCACATCAAACAGGATGATGGACGAGCACAACCTGCCTACCCTCTGAAGATGTGGTAGTCGATATCTGGGAACAGGCTGTTTTTTCTCTCTATAGTTGTAAGCCACTCGGTGTCAACAGAGTTGCCTGAAAGGTCGTTGTAGATCTTGAGGAAGCTTGAGACATGCTCTTTTATCTGATTCGAGGCAAATGGGGCTGCGATTCCGCTCTTCATTATGAACGGCCAGTCGGATGCCTGGGCCAGAAGAACTTCCCTAGCCGCATGGTTAAGCGCTCTCCGCTTAAGCCCACCCTCGTCCGGGAAGCGGTTTGCAAGCTCTGTCATCTTGTCTGTTATGCTGTAGATATGGCGGTAGATCCAGTCGTTGGAGCCGTTGAGCCAGTCGCCGGAATAGCCTCCGTTGCCACAGCTTGAGAACGAGAGGGATATCTTCTCCTCGCACTTGTTCTTGACCAGATATTCCTCTGGATAAATCAGGGCCAGATCATCATCAGAAGCCAATTCTTTGATCACTGTCTCAAGCCAGTCGATACCCTCAAACCACCAGTGGCCGAACACCTGTGCATCATAAGGACACACAATGACCGGAGGCCTGTCGGTATACCGGAGCAGCTTCTTGACCCTCTTCTTAAGGTTGTAGATGAAGTTCTCAGCATGTTCCCTGACTACATCGGCTGCTTTGCCCGGGTCATAAACCTGCTTTGCATCCCTGAAGCTGTCGGTGTTGGAATAGTATTTGAATCCGCTGTTCACCCTGGAGCCGTCAGGATATACGATATCCTTGCCCAGATATTCGGCATCCAGCTCTCCGCTTATATCATGGGAGTATTCCCTGTATGAGAAGTCTCCCGGATAACCTTCTGTCTGTGAAAGGACATACATTGAGGATGCCAGGTCGCGGCAGAATGCATAGACACCTGAATCTCCGACCTGGACCGGAGCATAGATTCCATTGCTTGGCACCTTGCTGCCGAACAGGAAGGCATGGATTGCAGTAAAGAAGTAGTCTATCTTGAACTTGCTCAGGATATCCTCGATTCCCTGGCGGTAACCAAGCTCAGGCAGCCAGAACCCTTTCGGGGTGCTGTTGAACATGGTGTTATGAGTCGATATTGCAGTATAAATCTGTGCCTCTACGCTGTTGGTATAGGACTGGAAGAACGGGAGGTAGCAGTGGGTTGCGAATGTGGTGATTATATTGATTTTCCCATCTTTCTGCAGCTCGTTGAAGCCGTTAAGCAGATTCATGCCATAAAGGCCTATGAAATCCGATTTATTCTGGAGGAACGACTCCAGATACAGCTTGGCAAGCTTGTTCTTGTCGGGCTCAGATGAGGTGCGCTCAACCTCTTTCTCTCCCAGCGCTATGCGGCTGTCCAGGTAGGAGACAAACCTCTCCTGGAGAATCGGATCTGAGAGCATGCTGGCAAGGGTCGGAGATATGGTGAAAGTAAGCTTGAAAGGAACAGACTTGATATCAAGCCGGCGCAAAGTCCTTAAAAGCGGCAGATATGTGTTGGAGATAGCATCGTTAAGCCAGTTCTCATGGGGGTAATCGCCCGGTCTGGAACTCTTTACAAACGGAAGATGACAGGTAAGTTCAAAGATCAGATATCCTTTAGGCATGATCAATCTCCTTCCCTGATAGATCCAGTGTTGAGGAAAGAGACAATCTTCTGTGAGTTGTCACCGGATCCGTCATCATCGTCATAAAAGCCGTATACACCTGCAAGAACCAGAAAATCGGAACGGTTCATGCTTTCGTTGCTTACAATGTCGCGGGTTATCTTAAGAGGGCTCTCTATCTTGTTGGAGACAGCCAGAACCTTATCGCCGGAGGCAAGATGGCATATAAGCTCAATGTAATACTGACAGCCGTTCGAAGGAAGGTTTATGTACCATTTATTCTCCTCGAACTTGACCGGAATATCAAAGAAGCTCACCTTTCCATCCTTAAACTTCTTCTCGTGGACACGGAGAAGCAGATGGTTATGCCTGCTGCATTTCTGGGCCAGTTCCTTGGCACTGTCGCCATATTCCCAGAATACGAAGGCCATGAGTGGGTTGACGAGGAGAATCTCTACCTTGGACGCATTGAAGTGGTCTGGAATCTCGGAAACTTTCTCGGGAGAAATCTCTTCATCCTGGAAAATATCAAACTTCCGGCACATGGACTGGATAGTCCAGTTGTCATCCTCCAGCCGCTCAAGCCTGGATTCCTCAAAAGCATCTATGATAGAGTCTATCAAATCCTCTTTTTCCATCTCTCTGCAGTTGATTATTCCCTGCTGCTCTGCAACAGCAATAAGGTCAGATAAAGAGAGAGACTGCAATCTGTTTTTCGTCATACGTCCCCACTGCTTGCATAGTAGTAATATTTTACGATAATATCAAGTATATGATGAAAAAACTGGTCGTTGTCCTTGCTGTGTTGTCTCTTTTCGCCTGCAGCCGCGGTTCCGACGTGGAGCTGGAGAAGAAGACCATGTTCACCCTTCCCTACGGAGTCCTGGACGACGAGCTTACCCCCCTGGCAGATGCCAAGGTGGCTATGAATGACGGTTTCTTCTATATTATAGACAGCAGCCTGGCCAAGATGATGAAGTTCAACTCCTATGGCGACCTGCTCCTGCTGCAGTACAACCAGGAGAAGAATCCAACCCAGATACTGGTGCATAAAAACAGCGGGAACGCCCCTTCCAACAAGGCTGCAATCCCTTTCCCATACATTGAGCCATCTCAGATAGCAGTGGCCGACGACCAGGCCTTTTTTGTGGCCGACACCCTGCCGGACGAGGAGACCCTGTGGAGCGACGATTACAGCTGTATGCTGACAAGCACTGTCCACTGCTTTGACCCACAGGGCAAACTGATCTGCGACCTTGGGCAGGAAGGAAGAGCCGGTGCCACACCATTCTCTCGGATAACACATCTGGAGGCCACCGACAACAGGCACCTGGTGGTGCATACCCAGACTCCGAAAGGCCAGGTCATATACTGGTTCGACGACAGTTTCAGGCTTCTGTATTCTCTCCTGGCCGACAATTCTATCCTGCCCCAGGAGGAGACTGCAGATTATATAGTGGATCTGGACAGCATCTCGGCATCCAGGACCGATTCCCTGCTTTTCATAAAAGCTGACTACTATAAAGAAAACGGGGATGATATAGATTTCTACAAATCCTCTATCTGCTGCTATGATCTAACTCTTGGAAAATGCATATGGAGCATGGATATCCCTGTGGCAGAGACTCTGTACCAGCTTTTAGGTGTATATAAGAAAGACCAGATCTATCTGGTCAGCCCCGATGACGACGACACCTACAACCTCCTGGTGCTGGACGGGCAGAAGAATATTGCGGTGAACACCCCTCTGGCATTCGGCCATAAGGATATACAGCTTCTGGAGCTGAGCCTGGGCAGCCATGGAATTATAACTGCGCTTATCTCTTACGAGGATGAGGTCTCTGCTGTCTGGTGGCGCAGCGACAAGCTGCTTAAAGAAGAATAAGTCAGGATAAGAATTTATCCATCTCTTTCCTTACCATGGAATCGCACATCTCATTATATGTGTTGCCTGCGTGGCCCTTGACCCACTGCCATGACGGGTGGAGCTCCTGGTCCAGCTGATACAGAGTCTGCCAGAGCTCAACATTCTTAACAGGCTTTTTGTCTGCAGTGCGCCAGCCGTTCCTTAGCCAGCGGCTTATCCACTGGGTTATACCCTGCTGCACATACTGAGAGTCGGTATACAAGGTTACAGAGGAATCCTTTAGGTTCAAAGAGATATAGCGCAAGGCAGAGATTACTGCTGTAAGCTCCATCCTGTTGTTGGTGGTAGCCTGCTCGCCCCCTGAAAGGAGCACCTTGGCATCTCCGGAAAGGATTACAAAAGCCCATCCACCGGGGCCGGGATTGCCGGAACAGCCGCCATCTGTATATACAGACACATCTTTCATTGCTGCTCCTTGGAGATAGGCTCGAAACGGGTGTATGCAGGGAGGAACATGAGCTTGACCTCGCCGATCGGGCCGTTTCTGTTCTTGGCTATGATGACATCGACCTCTTTTCCGGCAGAGACATCCTGCTCGTCCTTCTCCTCTTTCTTCTTGGCATCGTGAAGGAACAGAACCAGGTCGGCATCCTGCTCAATAGAGCCTGATTCCCTGAGGTCGGACAGAGACGGTTTGTCCTCTTTAACCTCTCTCTTAACCTGGGCAAGCACTATAACAGGAATCTTAAGCTCACGGGCCAGCTGCTTCAGGGAACGGGATATCTCGGCCACCTGCTCATGCCGCGGCAGATCCTTGTTATCAGAAGAGATAAGACCTATGTAGTCGATGAAGATGATCTCAATCTTCTCCTTGGCACGGAGCTTCCTTGCCTCGGTCCTGAGGTCGATAAGCCGCATATTCGGGGTATCGCAGATAAACATAGGAGACTCATATATTACATCTCCGGCCACTCCAAGCTTGGTGAACTCACGGTCAGAGAGGAAACCGCTCTGGATCCTGTGGCTGTTCACATGGGCTTCTCCGGCAAGGAGACGCTGCATAAGAGCCATTCCATCGGTCTCCAGGGAGAAGAAACCAACCCTCTTCTTATAACGGCCGGCCATATTGGCTGCCATGGAGAGGGCAAGCGCTGTCTTTCCCTTGGAAGGACGGGCTCCAATGACTATAAGCTCTGAATTCTGGAAACCGTTGGTCAGGGAATCCAGATCTGAATACCCAGAAGGGATACCTGTACAGTCTGCCTTGGTTCCCATCCTGTACTGGATAAGGTCAAAGGCAGGAGATACCAGGCTGCTTACCGATTTATAATCTGAGGAATGATGCTTTTCGGTGATATCGAAAATCTTGCGCTCTGCGCTTTCCAGCATAGTTCCGGTAGCTACAGTATCGTCAAAAGCACCAGCTATGATCTCGTTGGAGGTCTGGATAAGGGAACGCCTTACGCTGTTGTCCTGGACAATCTGTGCATAATACTCCACATTTGCTGTGGTTGGAACCTCGGAGGTTAGGGATGAGACATAGGCTGCTCCACCGGCCGCCTCCAGCTCCCCTATGCGCTTGAGCTCCTGGATCACAGTAAGAATATCAACATTGCTGCTGTTCTGCTGGTCCAGGTTCAGCATAGCCTGATAAATCTTCTTGTTGGCATTCTTATAGAAATCATCCGGACGGAGTATCTTAGATACTGTAAGGAGAGAGTCGGAGTTCATCAGGATAGCTCCCAATGTAGCCTTCTCTGCCTCCAGGTTGTTAGGCGGTATCTTGTCTCTCAGTCCGGATTCAGCCATAGTTATGCCTTAGCCTCTTCTTTTGATACAACAACTTTGAGCTCTGCAGTCTCGTTGTTATAGAGTTTAACTTTTACAGGGTATGTTCCGATCATCTTGATGGCAGAAGTTCCGAGCTCGATCTTCTTGCGCTCCACCTCGATGCCGTTTGCAGCCAGCTGCTCTGCGATCATTGCGTTGTTTACAGAACCGAACAGCTTGTCGCCTTCGCCTGCAGGCATCTTAATCTCTACAGATCCAAGAGCCTCGATCTTCTCCTTGAGGCTGAGTGCAGCTGCGTGCTTCTCTGCCTTTCTCTTCTCAATCTGCTCTTTTCTCTGATCAAACAGGACAATGTACTGTTTTGTATAAGGAACTGCCAGATTCTGAGGGAAAAGATAGTTTCTTGCATATCCATCTGCAACCTTGCAGACATCCCCTTCTTCTCCAAGATTCAAAACATCCTGATTAAGAATAACTTTGATTGACATATAAAAACTCCTTCAAGTCCGTTTATATTTAAACCAGATCTCGGAAATCCCGACCAGCGGAATTCCTACCAGAAGAACGCGTCCATACCGCGGATGCATAAGCAGGATCACAGTTGCAAAAGCCAAGAAAAAACGCACCACGGGATGCACCTTGCGCACCTCCAGCATCTGTCTGATAAGTCCCATTCCCCTAAGTCCATAGAGGAGCATGACAATCAGAAACACATTCCATCCTACATAGCCAAGCACCGGATTGGGCTGGAATCTGGCATCTATAAGCACCAGGCTCAAAGCCGCAATCAGGACCCAGACAAAGTAGTCCGGAATCATCACTGTTATTATTCCCGGCTCGCGCTTTGTAAGCTTCTCCACCGAAAGGGCGAATATATAGCTTAAAAACAGGATGCCGAAATAGGCAAACAGAAAGCCTTTGAAAAAAACAGAAGACACATGACTAAGCATGGTGTCAACATCCATATCCATCATAGGGATCAGGTCTATATCGCTGCTGACAGCCAAAGTCGACTTCAGGATATTGAACATCTCGGCGAACTGGGCCTTGTAGTAAGCTAAAAAAGCTTCATTATTAAGAAGCACATGCAGAACTGCTATGCTTACCAGAGCTGTTATGGCAGTGGCAAGAAGAGCATTCAGAAGCACTCCTCCCAGGTTCCCGAAGAAACCGTTCTCCAGAAGAAAACCGCCCAGCAGAAGGACCGGAATGACAAGCTCCACTAAAAGCAGATAGCTCCGTACATCGCCAGTTCCCTGTGCAGTATGCCGTATCCCCAGATAAACCAGAGCAACCCCTACTCCAAGCACCGCAATGCGGGCCACCTTTAAGCCGCTTCTGAAAAGGAGCAGCTGGAGCGGGACCAGAAACAGAAAGAAGAAAAAGCCGGTCTGATATGCAAAGACAGAAACGCAGGAGGCGATAAGTGCTCCCATGTAATCCCGTTTAGACATCAGCGCTTTTCCCGGTCAATCATTTCTTGTCAAATGGAAGAAGAGCAAGAACTCTGCACTTCTTAACTTCTCTGGTCAATGCCCTCTGATGCTTTGCACATGTTCCTGTGATTCTGCGAGGAAGGATCTTTCCCCGTTCTGTCACAAATCTTCTGAGGGAATCAGGATTCTTATAGTCAATCTGCAGATTCTGAGCACAGAACTTGCAAACTTTCTTTTTGAATACTACTTTTGCTCTTTTACCGAATTCGGCCTTCTCGTCCTCTTCCGGCATCATTTCTCTAACATCATCTTTATTTTCCATTGTCTTACAATCTCCTTTTACAAACAAAATCAGAATGGAATGCCATCATCATCAAAATGGTCAGGCTCCGGAGCGCTCTGTGGAGCACTCTTCTTGGCAAAACTGCCCTGCTGGCCCTGTGGCTGTGCATTTCCACCGCCTGTTGCTGTCCCGCCGCTTAAAAGCTGGACATTGCTGGCTACAACCTCAAGCTTGCTTCTCTGCTGACCATCCTGCTCCCAACGGTTCTGGCGGAGTTCTCCCTCCACTGCAACCTGTTTTCCTTTTGTCAGGAACTTGCTGATGGACTCTGCAGAGCGTCCCCACAGCACGATATCAATATAGCTGACCTCTTCTTCCCACTGATCGCCGTTCTTGCGGCTTCTGTTTACAGCTACTGAAAACCGTGTCACCGGGGTGCTTGCGCTTGTGAACTTAAGCTCAGCATCCTTAACCAGTCTACCTACCAGGATAACCCGATTAATATCTGTCATACGCTAAATCCTTTTGTAAATCAGTCGTCCAGCTTTACAAACAAGAATTTAAGTACATCAGCGTTGAGTCGGATCTCTTTTTCAACTGAATCAAGAACTGCTGGGTTCATTTCCAGTGTGAAATAGTAGTAGTGTCCTTTTGTCTGTTTCTTGATCTCGTAAGCAAGGATCTTTTCTCCTACGTCCTTTTCTTCAAGAAAATTTGCAGAAGCTTTGGTGAGAACATCCTTGACGAATGTCTTTCCCTGCTCTAACTTGTCACTTTCCGCGCGGAAAATGAAGGTTACTTCGTACTTTCTCATTTTTCCTCCTTGTGGTCTTTTGATTCTACCCATACAGATAGAATAAAGAGGTCAAATTTGTTTATAACATTATTTATATATATAAGTCAACAGGCAGTTAATACCTGCCCTCGATCGGTGGGTACCCCTCAGACAAGCCCAGCCATACTGCCATCTTTACAGTATGGCATGCTTGTTGCTGAGGAGCCCAATATCTCAGGCAGGCATTACTGCCTGTTGGTTATAAGAAAAGTTATAAACTTATTTACCCCATTATTCGTTTAAGGCGGAGGGGCATAAAAAAACCGGCCGCGGGGTGCGACCGGTGGTATGTAAAAGATTTTTATTGTTAGGACAATAAAGAATTATAAATCACTCTTTGGCTCCTGCAGATTTCAATACAGCAACAATCCAATCTAGATTATTAGATTTTGCCCAATAGAGAGCTGTCTGTCCTTTTTTATTCTTTATATTTAAGTCTGCACCAAATGCTATAAGCTTATTTATAATATCATCGGATAACCTATTTTGACATGCAAGTATAAGTGGGGTTGATCCATCTTTATTTGTTATATTTAAATTTGCAAACATTATACACTCATCAATATTTGAGGTATCTTTTTTACCCGAACAAATATCCAATAGTTGTTCTGAAGGTTTAAATTTTTTATCTTTTATAATTCCTTCCTCTTTAAGAAATTTCAAAGAATCATTTTCAGATTTTACAGTACTGTATTTCCGGGTTGAAACAGAATAATAATTACCCTTCTGAGTTTTAACAATATATTCTGGTTCAGGATTTCTGCAACAATTGATTATATAATTATCATTGTTAAGAATTTCTGGACAAAGTGTTGTTTTTGTAATAGTATCTAGGTCGCTCCCGTCCAATTTTTTTGTTTCGGTATAGACTGTCCACGAATTAAACTCGGCATTAGCAACATAAAGATACAATACCCATTTTGAATCTCTGCAAAGAAAAACTCTAGGGCCTGCTGCTAATAAATCTAATCCTTTTTGTTCTGCATCAACCGCCATTATAGTAAAAACATTTTCCTCAGCCGCAACTTTGTTGTTAGTTACTGTCTTATCTTGATATGTATTTTCTGAATATTCCTGTGAATTGTCACTCTCATCTTGCCCGAATACTTGCATAAGTCCAATTGGAAGAGCTACTAATATCATAACACACAACAGTCTTGGCAAAATTCTCCAGGCAAGGAAATATAACCTACCCCTTACGGCACTTGTTGTTAGTATAGCATCAGGACAAAAAAGCATTGTAATTGCATTTCCAATTTTATACCCAAGCAACCCAAGAGGGAAACAACCAATCAGTATAAGTATTGTTGTAATTATTTTAAGGAAATAATGTCCCTCAAACTCAATCCAACATCCTACAATTGAACATATTGCAAAAAAAGCAATTAATACATATCTTCCACCACTTGATTCTCTTTCTTCTACACTCATTTTGACTCCATTATTATTTTGTCTATAGGATACTTATTAATGAAAATATTTACTGAACGCGCAAATTGGGACAATTGATAGTTAAGGCTATAACTAGATATACAGTCTGTAAAATAAAATTTATCTAAAAGACTAAAGGATTGCCCATCATAATAAGCCTTTGGATCAAAACTTTCTTTTGAATTATTATAGTTATAAACAAGTGATTCTAATTTGTCATCAAAAATACTTATTTTTACATTTTCAGTTTTTTTAATATTCTCAGCATCAATAAAATATGTTAACAATAAATATTCGTCTGCAATATGTTCTAAACTTACGTAAAGATAAATTTGATATTCTTTAGAAAACAATTCTATTGCGACATCTCCAACTGGTCTAGCCTTTGGGAAATCTTTCTTATCAATTATTTTTATTATATTTTGAGGAGTGATTTTATTTATTGGGAGTTCAATATCATCATCATCATCTTCTTCTTCATCATTTAAGACATTATACTTTAATCTCAAAGCCGTAATGAAATTATCTGCTGTTTCATTCATCATAATTAATTCAGAGCATAAATCTTTAGAAGAAAGACTATCCGAGAAAAAATATTGATGTTCCAAACAAATCTTACCATTTTTTAGTTGTGTCTTTGCATTAAATTCATTATCCTTATTATTCCACTCATTCAATGTCTGTACTAATTCATCTTCTGAAAAATTATTATTCATTATCATATAACATTTGAACAAGAGATATCCTTGAGAAATATTATTTATATCAATGCAAATAACCCTCTCATTCCAGTTTTGCTTACAAATTACCCCTATATCTAAATTATCCTCTGGTTTGTTATCGGTCAGAATACTCGCTTCAAAATGCTCAGCATATTTATTTATTATGCTTATTAATTTTTCTGATGTTAATTCTTCTCTATTAACTATGGTATCTTTTAAATAATTAACACCCACAATAGCTTTTCGTATAAAATAATAAAATATTCCTCCGATAACACACAAACTTATTAATATAAATAAGAAAAAGCCCATTAGTCCTCCTCCCTAATTACATTAACCGATATTGGTTAATACTATTTATATACCAAATATGGTTAATATTAGTCAAGAACTGTTGACCGGAGGAACTGCATGATTTCTTATGACAGACTGTGGGAAACCATGCGTCATAAAGGAATATCACAATACACGCTGATTCATAAATATAACGTGAGTCCCGGGCAGATTACCCGGTTAAAGCGCAATGAAAGTGTCAGCACCCATACCATCGAGATGTTCTGTTCTATCTTAAAGTGTTCTGTCGAAGAAGTGATGGAATACATCCCATCCTGATAAAGCCCCCTCGCCCCATAAAGGAAACGAGTTCTAAGCCAGAAAGCCTTATCTCCCAGCAAAAGGCACCCCTGGAGGTGTCACAGCCTCTGGCTGTTTACTGACAGGGGTGTCTTATTGCTGGGATTATATAGAACCTTTAGCTTAGAACTTGTTTCCGGCAAGGGATTAATATTTAGGTTGTGGAGCTTCGTCCTCAAGACCGAAACCACCTGCTATTTTCTCAAGCTGCTCTGGTTTCAGCTCTGCATCAGCAAGCTCAGTCAGATATGCCTCAGCCTCTGCCTTGGTGATCTGGATACCTTCTTTCTTTGCAAGGGCAATAAGCTCATCGGCTGTTTTG
>JAGCPA010000083.1 GCA_017642445.1 Spirochaetia bacterium | reverse complement strand
TCTTGCCCGCAGGACAGGGGCAATTCTGCTGACTATGGACCAGCGGCTTACAAAGCTATGCAATGAAAATGGTATAGACTGTCCATTGCTCAATACGATTTAACGCTGCAATAAAAAAGCCCAGCCTTTCGGCTGGGTTTTTTCATTGTCCACTCTCAATGTCATGGAGCATAATCTGGGTGGTCCACACGTCTTTGAGCCTCGGTCCGCTTATTAAGGCGCTGCCCCAGAACTTTATTGAGCTGGGTTCCAAGATAGAACGTTACGCCATCCTTAGTAACATATGCGTCAGTGTCATTCTTGAATGCAACTGAAGGCGGTGGAGTAACCCCACCTGTTGCATATCTAGGGGAAGGATTGTTTTGAATCAAATCATTACTCAATATTCTATTTGCTCCAGCCTCAGTCCGTTCGCCACCACTAGTTGCATTACTGTATTGATTGACAAAGAGTGGGTTGATGTTGCTGTCTTCATCAGTTCCATTAGGGTCAATTTTAACCTTCCACTGTGCAATAATTGCCCTGAGCTTTGTAGGGGTCATATAGAAGTTATGAGCAAATATCCAGCCCATATTTTTGACCTTACTCATGTCAACACCACCCGGGCTGAATGATATAGTTTCCAACTTCTCACAACGGTCGAACATATTACCCATGTCATAGACATTATCAAAGCTCCAGCCAGAAAGATCGAGATGTTCGACATTAAAGCATCTGTAGAACATCTGATACATATTGGTTACATACTGGGTATTGAAACCTGTCATATCCATAGTTGTATACTTTGGACAGTTTTCGAATAGGTTGTGGCAGTCACCATACAGGTATACTGGACCACCATAGTAGTAGTATACGGTGTTATCCCTGTTATCATACCAGAAGCTGAAGCTGCCCAAATATTTGATTCCCTCAATATAAGCAGGAAGATCTCCAGTCTGTGGATCTGGCTTGGGAGGAGGACCATCTGCCTTTCTGAATGTGGCGCCAGCAGTTGCATGGTTATCATGCAGATCCTGAATTATAGGCTTCACAAATGTTACGGGATCCGAAATGTTGACCGGGCCCGGAGGTGTTATACGCAGTGTGGCCTCTTGAACTGTTGTAATTTCATAGTTGGCCGCATACTCCAAAGTCAATTCTATGTTTTCTCCGGTGATTGCATAGGTTCCCTCTCCTTCACCTGGTTCCCGAGAAGGTTTTGTACCGCCAAAGACTACAGTTTTCCAGTCTGTCGGATGATCAGTCATGAGGTTTGAAGGGGTTACCGCAAAATCAAATTCAGGATCGTCATCATCCCTTACCTTGCTGGTGTGGAATATAGTAATAACAACTGGACACTTTGTAATAGCAAATGTCTTAGTATCATCGAAATCAATATAGTAGTTGGTTGCATAACTGCCCTGCAACACCAAATTGTCAGCTTTGATAAGATAGTTTCCGGCATTCTCACCAGGAGCTCTGTTCAACTTTGTGTCCCCGAAGGCTGAAGCTATATCGACAGTAGGCGATGTGGAGAATGTAAGGTTAGCAGGATCAGAAGTTCCATAAATCTTGCTCTGTCCAGTCGAAGGAACAACATTCAGAGCTTTCTGATTGATAGTCAGAGTTGAATTGGTAAAGGCAATGGTATAATGTTGTGCGTTTGTACCATCAAGCGCCAAATTTCCCTGCCTGATGGCATATCCGCCGGCTTTTACATTCTCTCCAGGATCACGGGTCGGGGTACCTGTAAAGAAGAGTCCGGCAGGAAGTGCCTCGGCCGGGGTATAGGAAAGTACCGGATCTGCATCTCCATAGAACTTGGTCTGAGGATTTGCTGAAACATGGATTATGTTATTATCTGTAATATTGAGAGTTCCGTTCACAAAGGAGAGATTATAGTTTTCAATATATTTTCCCCCTGAACCATCAGTTGCAGTGGTAAGTGCCAAGGTTCCCTGCTTGATGGCAAAGACACCCACGTTTGCCATGGTGGCTGCCTCGCATTTCAAGGCTCCTGTAAAGGCTGAATCTGGCAAGCCCAGGTCGTTGGTGAAGGTAAAATCCGGGAATTCCGAATTAAATACCCTGGTAAACGAAGTGGCTGTAACTGTAACTGTCTTTTTCTTGATAGTCAGTTTAGCAAGATTGCCCGAGCCTGGGGTAAGTTCGTCAAATTTAAGGTGATATGGCTTTTGGTCTGTAGCATTACCAGACAAAGCCAAGCTTCCCGGCTTGATATAATAATCCCCTGCCACCTCACCGGCCTCTCTGCTCAAATTTCCTGTAAGGGAAAGACCAGCCGGAAGTGCTGCAGGGCTTAATACATAGGTGAATATTGGATCCGCTTCTCCATATTCCTTCTCAAAGCTGATAGCTTTAACCAGGATTTCACCTGCTTTTGCGATATGGAACACACCTGGTGTGAAATCAATTCTCCAGTCACCGGCATCAGGGCCTTCCAGATGTAATGTCCCCTGACTTATAGTATAATCTCCCGGGGCAGTTCCCGCACCTCTTTCAAGGGCCCCGACTATAGTGATACCGAAAGAAAGTCTTAAAGATTCAGCGCTTGGTGCAACATAATAATCAAGCTCCGGATCCTGCGGTTCATCCTCGAACTTGCTCTTGTTGTTTGCAATGATGGTGACAACACCTTTCTCATAGATAGTGAGCTTAGCACCTATGAACACAAGGGTATATTTAGCAGCATTCTCGCCTGTAAGAGCCAATGACCCCTGCTTGATATCATATTCACCTGCCTTTTCGCCGGCCACCCGGATCAGGTTTCCTGCAAACTCCACACCTGGTGGCAATTCAGCCGGCACATGGGTATAGGTAAACTCCGGATCAGGCTCTATCCTTCCCTGAGGGTCATCGGGGTCTTATATTTTTTCTTTATCCTGGGCAG
>JAGCPA010000082.1 GCA_017642445.1 Spirochaetia bacterium | reverse complement strand
GTTTCCGGCAGTCTTCAAGACCCGCTATATCTACGAGGATGGCGCCTCCTACTTCGGCCCATACCCAAGCGTCGAGGTGCTTGAGAAATATCTTGAGCTGGTCAAGAAAAAATTCCCCTTAAGAAAATGCAAAGGGCAGCTTAAGCCAAGAAAAACCCCGTGCCTCTACTATCATATCGGAAGCTGTCTGGCCCCCTGCTGCGGCAAGGCAGACAAAAAGGAATACAGCTCTTATGTGCGCAAGGTTAAGACGCTGCTGGCCGGCAACACCAAGACTTTTGTGGCAGAGCTTAAGAGGCAGATGAAAGAGTATTCACAGAAGATGGACTACGAGAAGGCCGCCGAGTGCCGCGATTTCATCACCGCAGTTACCGAGCTGGTTACAGAGCAGAAGGTGCAGGACTTCAACCAGGAGAGCAGGGACTACATAGCATCGGAGAGCGACGGCGTCTACACCGCTTTTGTGGTGCTGCAGATGAGGGGCGGCAAGCTGAGCGGCAAGTCGGTGTTCATCTCCGAGGTGGCCTCTCAGGAGGAGGCAGCCACCCAGTTCTTTGTCCAATACTATTCAGCCTTCAAAAGTGTCTCTATGGGCCTTTCTGCTCTCCCTGGAGAGATTTTCACCAACGTCCTTCCCGACACCGAGAATTTAAAGCACTATTTTGCAGAGATCAGCTTCCCAGACATACCGATCGCAATGCCCGAGAATCCCCGGGATGTGGCAATCATAAAGATGGCAAGCGAGAACTGCCGCATGGAGCTCTACAAGAAGAACCGGGCCATGAACATAAAGGAAGCCCTCGAGGATCTTAAGAAGATATTGAACCTGCCGGAGGTGCCGCACCGCATCGAGGGCTTTGATATATCCCATACCGCCGGGACTCATACTGTGGCCTCCATGGTCTCCTTCTTCAACGGAAAGCCTGACAAGGCACAGTACCGCACATTCCATATCAAGACCCTGGAGAGCGGCATGATAGACGATTACCAGTCCATGCGTGAGGTTATAGCCCGGCGGTATTCCCGGGTGCAGAACGACCAGCTGCCGGAGCCCGATCTTATACTGGTGGACGGCGGCAAGGGGCAGCTCAATGTGGCGGTGCACATACTCAAGGCGCTGGATATGAGCCATATCCCAGTGGCCGGACTTGCAGAGAAGAACGAAGAGATCTTTCTGCCTGGCGAGAAGGACCCCATTGTGCTGCCCCGCACCTCGGAGGCTCTTAAGATTTTACAGAATGTGCGGGACGAATCCCACCGCTTTGCCAACCGGTTCAGAACTACGCTGCAGACCAAGGATATCCGCGAGGCTGCCGAGGCTGTACCAAGATATTTGGAAGAGTGAATCAGCTGTTGGGCTTTCCTTTTTTCACCATGACATCGTAAAGGAACACGGGGAACATAGTCTCCTGCATCTCGGTGCGGACGCTTCTGAAAAGTTCGTCGTAGCGGGCGCAGGTGGCCATTATTTTCTCAAGGTCGGCAGTTGTATACCGCTCTGCTCCAGCGGAGTGGTTTGCCTGACCACGCTTTGTAGTGACACCATTTTTGACACACGCCTCATAAGCAGATACTCCCTGGTCCATCATGGAGCGCACTCCGAGTAACCGCCGCAGCTGCCAGATAAGGCCGCCCAAAAGCTGTATCGGAGCACCATCAGAGGACATCATCAGGTTCTTCGCAATCTCAGTTGCCTTCTCCAATGTGCCTACAAGAAGCTGGTCGTAGAGGGTGAATACATTCTCCTCCTTGCCGTTGAAAAGCATCTCCTCTATTGCTTCAAGTGTTATCGGCTCTTTGCCGTCGAAGAAGAGGGCAAGCTTGTCGCATTCATTCTTGACCGACAGGGTATTGGCATCGCAGTTTGATGCGATAAATGCAGCAGCGTCGGAATCGATAGGAGTTCCCAGTTTGCGGAAGTAGTTCTGTATATAGCTCCGCATCTGCGGCTCTTTCAGCTCCCAGAAAATCTTCTCCTCTGCAATAGCTTTCTTGAGTTTTGCATCTACCTTCATGCCGCTGTCTGTAAAGATCATTACTGCATCCTCAGCCGGTTTTTTCAGGTACTGGAGGAACATCTCCACATCTTTTTTCTTGAGCTCTGCAGCATCATTTATGAATATGAGCTTGAAGCTTGAGAACATCCCAAGGCTTTCGGCAGCCCCTATCGCCTCGGACATATCTGAATCGTATGGATAAAAAGTATATTCTTCTATCTCATCGCCATACTTATTTTTTATTTCTGTGCGGATAGAATCTCTGTATGCTTTTTTCTCTCCCAGCTCTGGTCCTGTCAGGAGATAGCTGCTCTTAATCATTCTTCTTCAAACTTGTTCTCGAAGATCTTGCTGATTGCTTCTACAGCCTCTGCC
>JAGCPA010000081.1 GCA_017642445.1 Spirochaetia bacterium | reverse complement strand
CTGGTTCAGGATATCAATGACACCCTCAAACGCATTCTCGTCCCCGATAGGGAGGAAGAGTGGCACAGGGTTTGCACCCAGCTTCTCCTTTATCTCATCAACTACAGCAAAGAAGTTGGCTCCCATCCGGTCCATCTTGTTCACAAATGCAATCCGTGGGACCTTGTACTTTTCAGCCTGCTTCCAGACTGTCTCGGACTGGGGCTCAACCCCGCCCACTGCGCAGAATATGGCAACTCCGCCGTCCAGAACTCTTAGGGAGCGCTCAACCTCGGCAGTGAAATCCACATGGCCCGGGGTGTCGATGATATTGATCTGATGGTCACGCCAATAGCATGTTGTGGCAGCCGAAGTTATGGTTATACCCCGTTCCTGCTCCTGCTCCATCCAGTCCATGGTGGCTTCGCCGTTGTCGACCTCGCCGATCTTGTGGTTCTCTCCGGTATAGAAGAGGATACGTTCTGTGGTTGTTGTCTTTCCGGCATCGATATGGGCCATGATGCCGATATTGCGCATATTCTTAAGCGTCATAAAATCTCCCGGTTAAATATTCAGGTCTTTCTCGTGGAGCACAACTCCGCATGCAACAAGCTTTTTCTGCAGATCCTTGACATCGATTCCCGGGATGTCATCGAAGCATGCTGCTGCAATACCAGCCGCCTCTCCAGTAACAGCACAGGCTGGAATAACCCGGGAGGCATCCCACATGTGCTCGGTTACAGAGATGTTTCTTCCTGCTGTGATAAGGTTTTTCACTTCCTTGTTGTAAAGTGCTCTGAATGGTGTCTCGTAAACAGGACCCCGCTTCTTCCAGTTGCTGTACATACCGATGGAGTCCTCAAAATACTTGTGCTCATCTGCCACATCGTATGTATATTCGCCCACAATTCTCCGTGTCATGCGGATCTGCGGGATAGTTGCAATAAGGGTAGGAACATGGTTGGGGTCGCTCTTCCGTTTTAAAACAATGTCCCTCAGAGTCTGCTCGTGTGACAGCTGCATCATCTCGGAAAGCTCAAAGCCGCTTAAGCCGGTGAACCGTCTGTCGATGAGAGGCTTTCTCTCGTTGTTTCCTGTCTTCTCCTCGTCCGGAATGTCGGCAGCACCTATCTGATTCAGCTTGTGCCAGTTGTCCTTGATAGAGAAATACCATGCGGCCAGCACGTTTCCAGCCTTGAATGTCTCCTCTGGAATCTTGGCAAAGTGGACAATATCGGCATCGCCGGTCGCATCCACAATATTCTTGAACTTTATGGCAAAGCGGCCGCTCTTGTTGTTGGCTATTACAGCCTCTATCCGGTCGGCAGAGCGCTTGACATCGCTTATCTCGGTTCCATAGAGTATCCGCACACCGTTCTGGTTAAGGAGTTTTTCTGATTCCAGGGCAAAGAGAGATGCGTTGTACTGCACCTCAAACCGCTTTCCGTCCCGTTTTTCCTCGAAAGTGCCGTTCTCGAGCCATGCCTTGGGGTAGCGGCTCTCAACTAAATGCTTAATAGAGAGCATGAAGAGCTCCTGGCAGATTCCGAATGAGACCTGGTGCCCCATTCCGTCGTCTATAGGGAGATAGATGGCGATAAGTCCAGAGGTGGCAAGACCGCCCAGGATCCAGGATCTTTCAATCATAGTGACCTTAGCTCCAGCTCTTGCCGCTGCCAAAGCCGCCGCAATTCCGGCTATTCCGCCTCCTGCGACCAGGACATCACATTCCTCTACAACAGGGGTATCAAAACTCTCATGAATAATTTCCATAGTATATTCACTCCTTGGATACAACAATCCATTATAATTATATTATTTGCAAAAAGAAATAGGGAAAACCCACAGAAAAAACAAAAATATATACATTTTTTCTATCTTCACAATTTAAAGGAGTTATGGTTATAATGATAAAAGAGAGAAATTCAAGGAGGAAATCTTGAAAAAATTTTTATTAGTATGTCTGATTGCTCTTATTGCAGTTAGTGCTTTCGCCGGCGGATCCGGAGAAAAAGCTGCCAAAGGCTCTGCTATGCCTAAGGAGATCACAGTAGCTATTCCTGCACTTCCAGCAACAATGGAGCCAGGAAAAGAAGTTCTGGTATCAATGTACCGCGTATTCATGAATGTATACGACAACCTTATCTTCACCGATTATCAGAACAACACAGGTATGATGCCAGGCCTGGCAGAGTCCTGGAAACAGATCGACTCACAGACCCTCGAGGTTTACCTGAGAAAGGGTGTCAAATTCCACAACGGAACTGACTTCAATGCCGATGACGTTCTGGTTACATTCAGCCAGGAAAGACTTTTCGGCGAGAAGCCTGCTGTAGGTGTAAAAGACAAGAACTGGCCTTCCCTCAAAGAAGTTCAGAAGATTGACGATTACACAGTACGGTTCATCACATCTAAACCAGACCCGACAATGGTTCAGATCCTGTCACTCCCTTGCTACTCAATCATCAGCGGCGAGGATTTCAAGGCTACACCATTTGTAGACTGGCAGTTCAAACCAATCGGAACAGGTCCTTATAAGATTGTTGACTTCGATGCAGAAGACCACCTTATAGTGGAGAAGAACCCAGAATACTGGGGTGGCGAGCCTGCATTTGACAAGATCACCTTCAAGGTTGTTAAGGAGATTGCTGCAAGAATCGCAGGACTCCAGTCCGGAGACTATCAGGTTATCTGTGACGTTCCTACCGACTTCCATGCTACTGTAAATGCAGACCCACGGACAGAGATCATCGGTGGACCTATTGCAGTTGCAAGAACCATCTACATGAACATGCACAAGCCATATATGGACCTTCACCTGAGAAAGGCACTCTGCTACTCAATCGACCGCGATGCACTGGTAAGAGACCTCTGGAACAACATGGTTGACGTTCCTCACGGAATCCAGTACAAGGACTTCGGCGATATGTATGTTGCAGAGCATCCAGCTCCAAAATATGATGTTGAAGAGGCTAAGAAAGAGCTTGCTCAGTCTGAATATGTGAAGATGGGATCCCCAGAGCTGGTATTCAGAATCATGAGAGACTACTACCCAGGAGAGGTTGACACATCCCAGGCATGTGTAGAGATGTGGAAGAAAGTCGGAATCAACGTAAAGATCGAAGTTTGCGAGAACCAGCAGCAGGTCAACGCTACCGATGCCAACAAGATCAGAACTCTTGACCTTAGAAACACAATGCATAACACCCTGTATCCAGACCCAGTAGGCGGTCTCTGGAGAACATTCAAGCCATCCTATGACGCAACCAGATACTACAACTGGGATTCACGGAAGTTCGCTGAGTACGGCGAGATCCTGAGCACCAGCATCGATCCTGCAGAAAGAAAGGCTGCTCTCAAGGCAATGCTTATCGAATGGGACGAGAACCCACCTGCAGTTATGCTTTACAACACACCTATGTTCTACGGAAAGGCAAAGGACATCCAGTGGAAGTCATATCCTTGCTACTTCATGGACTTTGGACCACGGAACGTAAAAAAGTGATTTAGAGCACAGTTATTGTGAATCGGGGAACAGAATAAAATCTGTTCCCCTTTTTTATGTCAAAATAAGGAAAAACGTATGTTGCGCGGTGTAAAAAATAGGTATACAATACAAGATGTGAGGGTATGCATGAATAATAATCTTACTGGCTTACGTTTTGTAATTGCTTATAACACCTCCGGCATGGTTGGTGCCAAGAAATCTGTAGAAGAAATCATTGATATCTGTAAATTCTCCGGCTTTTATGGTCTTGAGGGTGATGACGAGGGCATTTTCGCAGGAAAGTCTGTGGATGAGCTTGCCAAGATGGGCGATAAGTTCAAGGCAGCAGGCCTTTCAATCGGGACATTCCATCTTCCCTATAAAGACCCTGTTCTGGATGACATAGCTACATTGTACGAGGTTGACCGCCGGAAGATGGTGGAGAAGATGAAGTTCTGGATGGAGAGGGCTGTGGCTGTGGGAAGCACCATAGGAATCCTGCACCCGACCACCAGAAAGGGCTACAACGTGGATATCGAGGGACTGGACAAGATCTGCAGCCAGGCAGGAAAGACACTGCAGGAGCTTCTTAAGTTCGGCGAGCAGTTCGGCTTCAAGATTGCACTTGAGAATATGCTGCCATACTCCGGCGGCCGGCTGGGGTGCAAGAACGAGCATATGACCAAACTGTACGAGGAGAATAGACACCCGAACCTGGGGTTCTGCCTTGATACTGGGCATTCTCTGGTGGCCCATGCCGAGAACGCAATGAGCTCCTACGAAGCTATGAAGGATCATCTGATTGCCTTCCATATGCAGGACAACGCAGGAGACAAGGATTCCCACCTGCAGCCTGGAAAGGGAAACTACTTCTGGAAGGAGCTGTTCACACAGCTTAACAAGACTGGATTTGACGGCAATGTCTGCGTTGAGGCTCCGCCGTTCACATTCGGTCCGAATTATTCAAAGGAAGCATGGAAAAAGATGTTCACCGAGCTGAATGAGCTGGTGGAAAATAGTTTGAAATAGTTTTTTTAATAGAGAGAAAAAGGAGAGAAAAATGAAGAAATTTTTAATTGCATGCTTGATGCTGTTTGTTGCATTGAGTCTGTTTGCCGGCGGAAGCGGCGAGAAAAAAGGCAAGGCTGTCGAAGAGGTAGTTATTGCTGTTCCTGCACTTCCTGCTACAATGGAGCCTGGTGACAATTCAAACCAGACAGTAGCTATGTATAAGGTATTCATGAATATGTATGATACCCTTATCAAGATTGACTACAAGAACAATACCGGTATTAAGCCGGGTCTGGCAGAGTCCTGGAAACGGATTGACGACACCACACTTGAGCTTTACCTGAGAAAGGGAGTTAAATTCCACGACGGTTCTGAGTTCACAGCAGATGATGTTGTATGTCTGTTCGGACCTAGAAGACCTTTCTCCAAAGACTCCATCATGGGAAAGGATAAGAACTTCCCTAACTTCAAGGAAGTACAGAAGATTGATGATTACACAGTAAGAATCATCACTAAAAAGGCTGATCCTGCTGTAGAGCAGATCCTTTCTCTTCCTTCTTATTCAATTATCAGCAGCAAGGGATTCAACTCTCAGGACTTCAAGGAATGGCAGTTCAAGCCTATCGGAACCGGTCCTTACAAGATTGTAGAGTTTGTTGACGCAGAGCAGCTGGCACTTGAGGCTAACGAGGACTACTGGGGAGGCAAGCCGGCTTATAAGAAGGTCACATTCAAGGTTGTTCCAGAGGTTGCAGCCAGAATCGCAGGTCTTTCAGCAGGCGACTTCAACATCATCACCGATGTTCCACCTGACATGTTCTCAACAGTTAAGGCAACTCCTGATGTAGAGATCGTAGGCGGCGCAATCACCACAGCAAGAACAATCTACTACAACATGCACAAGCCATACATGGATGTTCATCTGAGACATGCCATGACATATGCTATCGACAGAGAGCTTCTTGTAAAGACACTTTGGAACGGCATGGTAGAAGTTCCTAACGGAATCCAGTGGCCGGTTTACGGCGATATGTACATCAAGGAGCATCCAAAGGCTATCTATGATGTAGAGCTTGCAAAGAAAGAGCTTGCACAGTCTGAGTATGTGAAGATGGGTTCTCCGGTTATGGTTTACAGAGTCCTGAAAGACTACTACACAGGCGAGCTTGACACAGCACAGGCTTGTATCGAGATGTGGAAGAAGATCGGAATCAACGTGGAGATCCAGGTATGCGAGAACTGGTCACAGGTAAACGCACAGGATGCAAACGGAATCAGAACCTACGACATGAGAAACACATCCCACAACGGACTGTTCCCAGACCCAGTATCTGGCCTCTGGAGAACATATAAGCCAAGCTACGATGCAACCAAGTGGAACAACTGGAAAGCTCCTGACTTCCACGAGCAGGGAGGAATCCTTGAATCTTCAACCGACCCGGCTGTAAGACGGGCAGCATTCAAGAAGATGCTTGAGATCTGGGATGCAAACCCACCTGCAGTTATGCTGTACAGCAACGCTGTATTCTTCGGAAAGCAGAAAAATGTAGATTGGACACCATACGGATGCCAGTTCATGGACTTTGGACCGGACAACGTAAAGGCAAAATAATTGTATTTTACAAGGCGGGAATAAATTGCTTCATGTAAGAAATTTAAAAGTTGATTTTGAGGTGGACGGGCGCAGAATCCGTATACTTCATGGAGTTGACTTGGATCTTGAAGAAGGCGAGACTCTCGGCCTGGTAGGTGAGAGCGGGTGCGGAAAAAGCGTCACCTGCTCTGCCATCCTCCGCATCCTTGCCGATAACGCTACTGTTACCGGCGAGGTTATGTATGACGGGACTGACCTTCTTAAACTGCCTGCCTCTAAGATGGAGGAGATCCGGGGAAAAGACATCACAATGATCTTCCAGGATCCTGTGGTCTACATGAACCCGGTCAAGACTATCGGCAACCAGATTACCGAGGTTATCCATCTTCACGAGAAGTGCTCCCAGGCCGAGGCTGATAAGAAAGCTATCGACCTTCTGACCCAGGTGGGCATACCTCATCCGGAGACACGGCTTAAATACTATCCTCACCAGCTGTCTGGAGGACTGTGCCAGAGAGTCATGATTGCCATGGCGCTGGCCTGCAAGCCTAAGCTTCTGATGGCGGATGAGCCTACCACTGCGCTGGATGTTACAGTACAGGCACAGATTCTGGATCTTCTCCGGGGGCTGAACAAGAAGCTGGGCATGGCCACAATCCTGGTTACCCATGACCTGGGCGTTATTGCAGAGAATGTAAAGCGCGTGATGGTTATGTATGCAGGTGTGGTAGTAGAGGAAGGCCCGGTAGATATCATCTTCAAGAAGCCTGCTCATCCTTATACAGAGGGGCTTTTGAATTCCCTGCCTAAGATGGACGGACAGGATGGAGACCTGATTCCTATAGAGGGTTCTGTTCCTGCTCCTGACAAGCGGCCTGCCGGCTGCTGCTTCGGACCGCGGTGCAAGTATATGACCGATGAATGCCTCAAGGGGCAGCCGAAGCTTACCACTATAAATGGAACACACAGATGTGCCTGCTTCCATCCGGTACACGGAACCTTTGGAGGCCAGGAATGAGAGAAAAACTTGTAGAAGCCAAGGGTCTGTACAAACAGTACGCCCTTAAATCGGACAAGCTGTTTGCAAAGCGGCGTTATCTTAAGGCTGTTGACGGCGTAACCTTTGATATTTATAAAGGAGAGTTCTTTGGAGTTGTAGGGGAGAGCGGCTGCGGTAAATCCACCACTGCCAAGCTTATTCTCGACATGGAGCATCCTACCAAGGGAACTGTCCTTTTCAAGGGGCGGGATATGTCAACTCTCAAGCCTAAGGAGTGGAGAGCTATCCGCCTGGATATGCAGATGATCTTCCAGGATCCATTGGGAGCTCTTGACCCTTATATGTGCGTAGGAAAGCAGATTATGGAGCCGCTTGAGATCCATAATATCGGCGACCCTAAAGAGCGGAAGCAGATGGTGCTGGATATGCTGGCAGCTGTAAGCCTCAAGCCTATTTTCTACGACCGGTACCCCCACGAGCTTTCGGGTGGACAGCGTCAGAGAATAGTACTTGCACGGGCTCTTATAGTAAAGCCGCAGCTTCTGGTCTGCGATGAGCCTATCTCGGCACTGGATGTATCTATCCAGGCCCAGGTTGTGAACCTGTTCAAGCGGGTTCATAAAGAATTGAATCTGACATTTATGTTCATAAGTCACGACCTGCGTATTGTAAAGCATGTCTGTGACAGAATAATAGTTATGTATCTTGGAAGAGTGGTGGAGGAGGCAGAGAGCGATGAGCTTTTTGCAAACACACTTCATCCATACTCTCAGGCGCTGATCTCCGCAGTTCCGTCCCTGACTCCTGATGCACAGGCAAAGAGGATCATGCTGCACGGAGACCCACCGAACCCCATTGACCTGCCCAAAGGGTGCAGATTTGCATCCCGGTGCTCAAAGTGCACTCCACGGTGCCTTGAGTCAGAGCCGGAACTGGTGGATGTCGGAGGCGGGCACAAGGTTGCCTGTTTCTTGGTTACAGAGAGGTAAGGAAGGAATATATGCATGTTAAATACTTTTTAGTTAAAACCCTGAGAGCTTTTCTCACTACATTCCTTCTGGTTGTATTTGTATTCTTTGTTCTTAGAATCACCGGCGACCCGGCTCAGGCTATGCTCCCTGATGATGCCACCGAAGAGGACTATATCGAATTCAGACAGATGTGGGGACTGGACAAGCCGCTTATGGAACAGTTCTACATTTACTGCAAGAACTTTATTCACGGTGACTTCGGCCAGTCGTATAAGGATGGACGGGATGTATTTGAGATCATAAGCCAGCGTCTTCCAAAGTCGGTATGGCTTATGGGAATGTCTATCATCTTCTCCATTGTGGTGGGGTTGCCGCTAGGTATATACGCGGCCTTGCACAGGAACTCCTTCGGCGACCGATTCATTATGGGAACGGCAGTGTTCGGCTTCTCTATGCCGAACTTCTTCCTGGGTATAATGTTCATCCTGATATTCTCCATGAAGCTGCACTGGCTCCCAAGCGCAGGAAGTGACACCTGGCTTCATCTTCTTATGCCTATGGTTACCATAGGTATGACCAGAATGGGATCCTATGCCCGTTATACCCGTTCTGCAATGCTTAACGTTCTTTCTAAGCCATATATCATCACAGCCAAGGCTAAGGGTGCCAGCCGGAACAGGATGGTTTACCTCCATGCCCTGCCTAATGCCGCAATTCCTATCGTCACTGTAATAGGAACCAGTATCGGACATATGGTGGGTGGAAGTGTGGTTATAGAGAATGTATTCGCATGGCCTGGGGTTGGACGGCTTCTGGTTTCATCAGTTGCAGTCCGGGACCTTCCGGTAGTGCAGGCAATTGTTATTATCATGGGCTTGGCAATGGTTCTTGCAAACCTTCTTGTAGACTTTACTTACGGACTTCTTGACCCACGGATCAGAGTTACAGCAGGAGACAAATGATGAGCGACAATGTTAAAAATGAAAAAGTAAAGTTTGAAGTTTTAAGCGGCGTTGTCGGTCAGGAGACAAAGCTCCAGAAAGTCTTCAGAAAAGTGCCTCCTATGATCATGCTCTGCATGGCATGGCTTCTGTTCATGTTCATAGTAGCTGTGTTCTGGGAGCAGTTTGCACCGTTTGACTACGAGACACAGGATCTGGCAAACCGCCTTTCTGTCCCTAAGATTTTCGGTGGTACCGATACTGTGCACATTTTAGGCACCGACTCCCTGGGACGTGACTTCCTCAGCCGTCTGATAAGATCCATACGTACCAGTCTTCTGGTTGCATTCTGCGGAACTATTATAACAGCTGTACTGGGAACAGCCCTTGGATTTGTGGCTGCCCATTTCCGCGGCTGGGTTGATGAGGCTATCATGATGATGGTGGACTTCCAGTATTCACTTCCGTTCATGATTCTGGCCCTCCTGGTTATCGCGTTCTTCGGAAACAACCTGGTGTTCTTCGTATTCCTCCTTGGTATCGAGGGGTGGAACAAATATGCCAGAATGTCCCGAGGTATGGCGCTGTCAGCCCAGAACAACGGCTATGCGGTCGCCATAAGGCAGCTGGGAGCAAGCCCGGTGCGGCTCTACACCAAGCATATTCTTCCTAACGTATCCAACATCCTTATTGTAGAGCTTACTCTGAACTTCCCTGCAAAGATCCTTGCAGAGACCTCCTTGAGCTTCCTGGGCCTTGGAATCCAGCCTCCTGACACATCGTTGGGAAGCCTCCTTTCCTTTGGAAGAGCATACATGATGACCAACTGGTGGCTTGCGGTAATCCCTGGCCTCACCATCTTCCTGACTACACTCAGCATGTGTCTTCTGGGAGACTGGGTGCGGGATACTATAGACCCGACTATCAGGAAATAAGATCCGCCATCAGTGGATAAGAAAGGGTGCAGGTTCTGCCTGCACCCTCTTTTTTTACGCCATAACCAGCTCTTTCTGAGCTTTCTTCTGGCGTGCCGGCTTTGCTTCGGGCTTCAAATCCGGGGCATTCTCGGCCACAGCCTCCGGAGCAGTGGCAGTTTCTGCCTTTTCGGCTGCAGTCACAGGTTTGGCCTCGATATGCTCTGCCACAATCTTGACCCTGCTTCTTGCCTTGCCATCCTCGCTGTTCCATCTGTCCTGCTTGAGCCGTCCTACGACCCGCACGCCAGAGCCCTTTACCAGCAGACTGCGGCAGCTGTCTGCCAGTTTTCCCCACGCTTCCACATCAAAGTACGAAACTTCGTGCTGGAACTCTTCGCCAGATTTGAAATACCGGTTGGTTGCCACTGAGAAAGTACAGAATCCAGTCCCTTTCTGTGTTGCATCAAAATCTGCGTCCTTTGTGAGGTTTCCCTCCACAATCACTGAGTTTAAATTGCTTGTCATTTTCATCCTCCTGACACGTTTTACTTTCTCCTACAACCGAAATGTTCATTTTGCTTCAATTTTTTGAAAAAAATTTTCAAAATTTTTAAAATTTTTTCTCCCTTTACAAAATAGTTAATAATATATAAAATTATTAGTATGAGAAAACTATTACTTCTTTTAATTGTGTGTATAAGCTTTTCAGGCTGTCTTTCTACAAAGAAATACCATATGGCAGAGAATAATAAAAAACAGACCCAGGAACTGAACGGTATCACTGTAATATGTGAGTATCTTGATGAGGGCGACCTTGTAAAACGGCATGGCCGGGATGATAACCCTTATGTTGATAAAGATTTTGTTCTTACACCTGTATATTCTCTGGTGTTTGAGGTAGAGGTCAAGAACAAGACCAGCATGATGATAAAATATGATTCCCGCGAGACAGAGCTTTTCTTCGGAGAGAAGTCTACACGTGCCGCTGTAATAGGCGATATTGAGTCTAAGCTGGAAGATGAGAAAAATACCAAAGGTTCCTCTAAGCTGGCCCAGCTCCGTCTGGCAAAGAAGACTATGTACAGGAATATAGTCCGGATACAGCCAGGTGAAAGCTATAAAGGATATGTTGTGTTTATAAACAACTTCCGCCAGAGAGGCGATTGTGTGCTGAACCTCCCGTTCATGTATAACAGTGGAAATGTGGCTGAGGCGTTTGAATTCAACTATCAGCTTTCTAAGACTAAGAGTAAATAATAAAGGAGTGAAATATGGCAGTAGTCAATTTGATTGAAGAAGATATAATTAAGATTCCGCTTGAGGCAAAGACTAAACCAGATGTTATCAAAGAGCTGGTTGATGTCCTTAAGAAGGCTGGCAAGATTGAGGATGCAGAGAGTGTGTTCAGAGCTGTCATGCTCCGTGAGAATATGGGAAGCACAGGATTGGAGAAAGGAATTGCAGTTCCACACGCCAAGACTCACAAGGTGAACAATCTTGTTCTGGCTATCGGTATTTCTCCGGAAGGTGTTGATTTTGATTCTCTGGATGGAGAGCCTTCCAAGCTGTTCTTCCTCCTCATTGCGACACCTCAGCAGGCAGGTCCTCATATCGAGGCACTTTCCGAGATTGCACGTCTTACACGGTCAAGCAACTTCTGCAAGCTGCTTCTGAACGCAAAGACACCAAAAGAGATTGTAGATATTTTCTCTGCTCAGTGATTCTATTTCTTCTTTCTTGAAGTTATTTTTCTTAAAATGTAGGCGGCTAAAAAGCCGCCTGCAAATATTATAAGTCCAGTCTGTAAATCCATTTTACATATTCTTAAGATTCTTCTCCAGGATATCCAGCTGCTCAGCCAGCTCCTTAGGCAGGTGCTTTCCGAACTTAGGATAGTGATTCTCCCTGATATCCTTGATCTCCTTGAACCAGCCTTCCTTATCCACAGAAGTGATAGCCGGGATATTGGCCTTGTCTGCCTCGGAAAGCCCCTCGGTGTTCAGGGCGCCTGGCTTAGGCATATATCCGATTGCAGTATCAACTGCGTTGTCCTTGTTGTCGCAGCGGTCGAAGATCCATGCCAGAACTCTTGAGTTGTCGCCGTAGCCTGGCCACATGAAGTTGCCTTCATCGTCCTTGCGGAACCAGTTTACATAGAAGATCTTAGGCAGCTTGTCGGCTGTGGATTTCTTGCCTATGTTGATCCAGTGCTGGAAGTAGTCGCCCATGTTGTAGCCGCAGAAAGGCAGCATTGCAAATGGGTCGCGGCGCACCTGACCGACCTGGTCGGAGATTACAGCCGCAGTCACCTCGGAGCCTACTATGGAGCCCAGGAACACGCCGTGGTTCCAGTCCCGTGCCTGGTGAACCAGAGGTACAGTGGAAGGTCTTCTTCCTCCGAACAGGAATGCAGAGATTGGAACTCCCTTTGGATCCTCCCATTCCGGTGCAATGCATGGACACTGGTTTGCCGGTGCTGTAAACCGTGCATTAGGATGAGCGAACTCCTCGCCCTTTGGAGATTTATCCTTTGGCAGAGCAGGGCGCTTGACCCCTTTCCAGTCTATAAGGTCGCCCTTTGCAGGATAGCCTATTCCTTCCCACCAGATGTCTCCATCTTCGGTTAGGGCACAGTTTGTGAATATAGAATTTGCTCTTGCGGCTTCCAGTGCATTCTTGTTTGATTTTTCTGAAGTACCAGGTGCAACGCCGAAGAATCCAGCCTCTGGGTTGATGGCATAGAGCCGGCCGTCGTCGCCGAACTTCATCCATGCGATATCGTCACCGATAGTCTCAACCTTCCAGCCAGGAATCTTTGGAATAAGCATGGCCAGGTTTGTCTTTCCACATGCAGATGGGAAAGCGCCGGTCACATATTTAACCTCTCCCTTAGGATTGGTCAGCTTGAGTATAAGCATATGCTCTGCAAGCCAGCCCTCGTCCCTTGCCAGAACTGTAGCGATACGGAGCGCAAAGCACTTCTTGCCAAGAAGGGCGTTTCCGCCGTAGCCGGAGCCATAGGACCAGATAGCCCTTTCTTCCGGGAACTGTGAGATATACTTGTCTTCCATGTCAGCGCATGGCCAGATTCCGTTGTCGCTTTCTCCCTCTGCCAGAGGCTTTCCAACAGAATGGAGACATGGAACAAACTCGCCGTCAGTTCCTATTGCATCAAGCACTTTCTTGCCCACGCGGGTCATTATTATCATGTTGCAGACAACATATTCCGAGTCGGTGATCTCGATTCCGTTCTTGGAGATAGGGGAGCCTACAGGACCCATGCTGTAAGGAATCACATACATGGTTCTTCCCTTCATGCAGCCGGTGTAAAGCTTGGTCATGGTCTTCTTGAGCTCCACAGGGTCGATCCAGTGGTTTGTAGGACCTGCATCCTCCTCCTTCCTGGAGGCGATGAATGTGCGTGCCTCAACCCGGGCTACATCGGATGGGAGGGACCGGAACAGGAAGCTGTTCGGCTTCTTCTTGAGCGGAGTGGCAAGGCCTGAGGCCACCATCTTCTGCATAAGAGTGTCGTACTCCTCCTTGGTGCCGTCGCAGATATGGACTGCATCCGGGGTGCACATCTTCTTGATCTCTTCGATCCAAGCTTTTATTTTTGCATGCTTGATGTCATTGATTGTCATATATGCTCCTTTAACTTATACAAACTGAGAAACTAAGATGATGAAGATACAAACAGGTGCAAAGAACTTGATGGAGAGCTCGAACAGCTTTTTCTTCTTGAATGTGTTGGAGAGCTCCACCTCTTCTACAATTGCCTGCGGCTTGATCACATATCCTACAAATACACAGGTGAGCACTGCTACAACAGGCATCATAATATTGTTGCTGATGTAGTCGCAGAAGGAGAGGAAGTCCATTCCCATGATAAGGAAGCCGGACCAAGCGCCGTTGCCCATGGATGAAGGAACGCCCAGAACGACACAGATAATCAGTGTTGCGATGATAGCTTTTGTCCTTGAGAAGTTGAACTCGTCCTGGAAGCTGGCTACAACTGCCTCCATAAGGGAGATTGCAGATGTAAGGGCTGCAAAGAATACCAGAATGAAGAAAACTGCTCCGATAAAGTCGCCTCCTGTCATGCTGTTGAATACCTTAGGCAATGTGATGAACATAAGGCCAGGGCCTGCATTGAGAGCCTCGGGACCCATGAAAGAGAATACAGCCGGTATAATCATAAGTCCTGCCAGGAATGCGATTGCTGTGTCGAACAGAGCGATATGTGTCACTGCAGTCTCGATATTCTCCTTCTTCTGAACATAGGAACCATAGGTAATCATGATACCCATGGCAAGCGAGAGTGAGTAGAACATCTGGCTCATTGCATTGAGAACTCCGCTCCAGGAAAGGTTTGCAAAGTCTGGCTTGAGATAGTATACAAGACCTGCACCGGCACCTGGGAGGAAGATGGAGTAGATTGCGACAATTATGGTCAGGATGACCAGAAGAGGCATAAGAATCTTGCTGGCCCGCTCAATTCCTTTCTGCACACCATATACAATGATGATTGTCACAAGACCGATGAAAATAATATACCAGAAAAGAGGGGAGGCAGAGCTGGAGATAAAGCCTCCGAAGAAGCCGTCTTCTGCTGTCTCGGCGCCAAAGCCCTCGCAGAATGCGACCAGATACTTGAGTACCCAGCCGCCGATTACAGAGTAGTAAGGAAGGATGATGGCCGGAACAATAGCGCCCAGTACGCCGACAAAAGCCCATTTCTTATTCAGCTTCTTGAATGCACTGCATACAGAAAGACCTGTCTTGCGGCCAATAGTGATCTCGGCAGTCATAAGTGCAATACCCACAGTAAGCACCAGAATAATGTAAATAAGGAGGAAGATACCTCCACCATTCTTGGCAGCCAGATATGGGAACCGCCAGATGTTTCCTAGACCTACAGCAGAGCCGGCAGCAGCTAATACAAAGCCGATCCTGCTTGTGAATGAACCTCTGTTATCGCTCATCACTTCTCTCCATTTTTATGAATTTTTTGTATAATATATATTAAATACTATTTCTTCTTTTTTAACAACAGGGCAAACGGATTATATGTCTCGGTGTCGGCCTGTCCCTTCATATACTTTGCCGCCTCCAGATCCTGCTCCTTGGAGGATGATGGCTTCAAGGAGATACGCCTTGCCGCCTGGTTCACCTCTTTCACAATTACAGACATCTTGTCGCCGATTTTATACAGTTTCTGTATATTTGTACCAGGCTTGATATTTTCGAGCTCCGAGACATGTACAAGGCCGTCTAAACCGCTCTCAAGCTCAATAAATATACCAAAATTGGATATTCTTGCAATCTTCCCTGTGATTTTAGTCCCCTCGGGGTATTTTTCTGCAGCGTTGTCCCAAGGGTCTGCCAGAAGAGCCTTGCGGCTTACAGAGAGGCGCTCCCTCTCCCAGTCTGCCTTGAGCACCACAACCTCAAACTCATCTCCCACAGCAAGAACATCGGCAATATCAGTCACCCGTTCCCTGCTTACCTCGGAGATCGGGAGCAGAGCTTTAAAGCCATTCACCTCAACAAAGGCGCCGAAATTCTGGAGCGATACCACCTTGGCCATGACCTTGGCACCAGGAACCAGCTGACCCTCCAGCCTCTTAAGCTCCATCTGATGCTCTTCTTCCAGTATCACACGGTTGGATACCAGCAGGTTCCGACCCTCTTCCTTGAATTCGATTATGCGGAAAGGAAGGTTTCTGCCCACATATTCCTTAGGCTCCTTCTTCTCTCTGAATCCCATCTGAGAGAAGGGGCAGAAAGCCCGGGCCGACCCTACAGTGACCTCGAAGCCCCCTTTGATCTCTTTCTCCACATGACCCTCTACAGGGGTTCCATGCTTATATGCATTCTCAAGCAGCGCAAGGTCTGCATTATCTCCGCTTATCCGGGTTGTGAACATCATCTCGCCATCTTTGGTCCCTATAAAATAGACATCGATGGAATCTCCCTCGTGCGCCTTAAGTGTGCCGTCCTCGTTCTGTATGTCTGCAAGCGGCAGGATTCCCTCGCTCTTTGCGTTAAGGTCTAAGAACACGCTCTCTTTGGAGATAGAAATAATAGTGGTGCTTATCTTCTGTCCAGGTTCAAGATACATAATCCCCTCCATCTTCTATTTTATCATGTATTTATCCATATTATCAACATATTGTTAAAATAGGAAAATTCATGTATCCTTTCTATATAAGGATGGAAGAGAATGAATTTAGATAAGAGTTCGGCTTATAACAATATCGTGGTCATGGGACTCGGCGGGGTAGGCGGCTACTTCGGCGGCATGTTTGCCCTTAATATCACTACAAACTGGCGGGATAAAAGAGATCTTACCTTTATTGCCCGGGGGGCACACCTTGAGGCTATCAAGGCCAACGGCCTTACCCTTAAACTTTGGAAACAGGATCCTGTGGTCTGCATACCTAAGATGGTCACCGACAGCGTCCTTAAGCTTCCTTATATAAATTTCCTTCTCCTTGCTGTAAAGAACTACGACCTTGAGGATGCTGTCCGGCAGGTGGAGCCGCGGCTCAATTCCGATACAGTGATCATGCCTCTGATGAACGGCGTGGATGTCTACGACCGGATCAAGGCTATCGCCACCAAGAGCATTGTTCTGCCATCCTGTGTCTACATAAGCTCAAAGATAGAGTGCCCAGGTGTTGTAAAGCTCCAGGGCGATATAGTCAAGGTCTATTCCGGAGCCGACCCTGAGCGCCCGGACTTTGACGGCGACGAGATCCAGGCTTTCTTCCAGAACATGGGGCTCAAGCTCTACTGGACCCAGAATCCTTTTGAGCCTATCTGGCGCAAGTTCCTCTTTGTCTCCCCATTTGCACTGGTCACAGGCGCCACTGGAAAGACTATACATGAAGTATGGGCCGACCCTGAGCTCAATGCCAGCGTCCTTGCCCTTATGAACGAGATAGTTGCAGTCGCAGCCAAGAGAAATGTAGTCCTTAACAGCTATGATATAGACTATGCAATGAGGATAGGGGAGAATATCGACCCTGCCGCCAAGACATCGTTCCAGCTTGATATAGAGAACAGGAAGGGGCGCATAGAGCTTGATGCCCTGGGTGGAGTTATTGTCAAGCTCGGCCATGAGTCTGGTGTGCCGACCCCAGAGACTGAGAAATATTTAAAGAAAATAGTCAACGCATGATTAAGAAACTGCTGCTTGTTGTCCTGATCCTGCTTTCTGCCGCCTTTCTGCCGGCCGACAGTTTTCCCTACAGGCTCGACTGGAAAAGGGATGCCATTATCGGAGGTACTGCTGCGGCACTCTATGGTACCCACCTGACAGTAAAGCTGACTCAGGACCGGGATTCTGCCAGGGACCACGGCCTTGACCGGCTGCATAAAAGCGATGTGAACTTTGTGGACCGTGCTATGATGTGCAGCTATTCCCGCAGCCTGGATCTGACAGGAGATGTGCTTCTGGCATGTACAATGGCAGCTCCTTTTGCCTTGGCAATTCATCAGAGCAAAGAGAATATAATCACAGAGGCAGTTATGTATGCCGAGACACTGCTTCTGGCCCACAGCGTCAAGGAGCTTACAAAGGATGCAGTGACCCGCTGGCGCCCTTACTGTTACTACGACGACACAAAAAGTAAGCTGCTTAGGGATGATGATTCTGGAAGATCTTTCATGTCAGGTCATGCGACCATGGCTTTCACCTCTGCATCGTTCCTTTCAACAGTCTATGCTCATATCCATCCCGAGGGAAAGAATAAATATCTGGTTGCAGGAGGCTCATTTGCTGCGGCTGCTGCTGTTGGAACTCTGCGTGTCCTCTCGGGCAATCACTTCTTCACCGATGTTCTTGCAGGGGCAGCCTGGGGAACTCTGGCCGGTTGGCTTGTCCCTCAGCTTCATTACTGTCAGGAGGGAAATCCTGTGAAGCTCTCTTTCATTGCAGAGACCGGTGCTCCGGGAATCCTTTTCAATTTTTGAAAGCTGTGATATAATTTTTATATGCGGTTCAGAATTCTTATTCTTGCCATTGTCTGTATCCTCTCATCTTGTGTCTTTGCACCATCCCGCAAAGAGTTTGCCAACGTCTATTTCAACCTTGGCAATGCATATATGCGGCTTGGAGAGGCAGAGAACGCTGCCAAGGCTTTCCTTAAGGCGGCAGAGTACGATAAGAAGTTCGGAGCTGCCAACTTCAACCTGGCAAAAAGCTATATAATGGCCGAACGGTATGGAGATGCACTGGATGTTCTGGATGGATTGGCCGCACAGGACCCTGAAAACAGCACAATCCTCTCTGCCCAGGCCTATTGTTACTACAAGCTTGAGAACAGGGACAAGGCTTTTGAGCTGTACCTCCAGATACTTGAGCGTGAGCCTGACAACTATATGGCACGGTTCAACTATGCTTCTCTTCTTGCAGAAGAAGGGTATCTGCCCGAGGCTATGGAGACTTATCAGCAGCTGGAGGTCTTCTCTGATTCTGCAACCGATGCCCAGCTTTATTTCGAGATGGCAAAAGTCTCTTTCAGCTCCGAGGATTATGAGAAGTCAATTCAATATGGAGAGAAAGCTCTCTCTCTGGACAGCGAGAATATCGAGATAAGCAGATTCCTCCTCCGTCCTTATGAGCTGGGTGAGTATTATGCAAAATTCCTTGAGACAGCAGATGTGGTGATCGATTATAATCTGGCCAAGGACAGCAATATCAAGAACAGCGAGAATGCAGAACTCTACTTCAAGAAATGTGATATCCTGCTTAATCATACCGGAAACTTCACACAGGGAGCATCTCAGCTTAAGAAAGCAATTGCCGCTGGATTCGAGGACAAGGATAAGCTGAAAGTCCTCTATGATAATAAAGAGCTGCTGAACTCCGACGAGATCCGTTCTATTATCGATAAAACCGGACTCCTAAAAAAATAATTAATATTTTCAACTTCCATTAAATAATTTTTTTTTCTGCCGATAACAGTACTATGGGAGTGAAAAAAATGAAGAAGAAAATAGCAGTACTGCTTGTATTATTTGTGTTAATCACATTAGTGCCTATCTGTGCATCAGCACAGGAGAAGAGAATCGGCCTTGGTTTCGGTAAACCTACTACAGTACTGGTGTTTGAGTATGATCCATGGGTTGCCAAGCTGGCATATGACTTTACAAAGGGACATCAGTTTCTGTTCCTCTCCGGATCATATACATTGATCAATTCCCGTCCTATTGCCGGACCATTCACAGCATCTCTGGGTGTCGGCGGCTTTGCCAGATTTGAATTTGATGATGATGGCGACAACTCATTCGGCGCCAACATTCCACTTTCAATAGAGATACCTATGCTTGATGATTTTGTGGAGATTTTCCTTGAGTTTGACCCAGGCCTGGAGCTCCTTCCTAAGCCTAAACTGACATGGAAATCTACCTGTATCTGGCTGGGTGCGACAATACGACTTGATTAAAGTTATTTAAAAAAATAAAAAAAGTTTCCAGAAAAACATTGACATAAGTCTTTAAATCTGGTAGAACGGAAAAGCTTCCCGAAAGCAGGGGTGTCTCCGGAGGGGGTGCTCTCGCCGAAGAGGGGAGTTGATCTTTTGATAATTGGAAGAGAAGGAAGTCTAAAGCGGGTCAACGAAGAAGTTGATCAATTCCGAGAGGGAT
>JAGCPA010000080.1 GCA_017642445.1 Spirochaetia bacterium | reverse complement strand
TGTGAGCCCCTGGTTCAGGTAGGCGTAGTTCCACAGCCTCTTCTTCACAAAGTCGAAGTTGAAGGCATATTCCCCGAAAAGCTCTTCGTCCGGCACAAATTCGATGAACACGCCGTTCCGCTCCTTGGGGCTTGATCCTTTGCGCTCCGAGACAAGCTTTCCTTTCTCGAATATTGCCTCCTGGAAACGGCCGTCTCTTATTGATACAACGCGGAAATATGAGGAGAGGGCATTCACAGCCTTGGTTCCAACACCATTGAGTCCCACAGAGAACTGGAACACATCATCGTTGTACTTTGCTCCGGTGTTGATCACCGATACACAGTCCACAACCTTGCCCAGCGGAATTCCCCGGCCGTAGTCACGGACCTTTACCTTGTTATCCTTTATCTCTATGACAATGCGTTTGCCGGCTCCCATTATGAACTCGTCCACGCTGTTGTCGATAACCTCTTTCAGGAGCACATAGATACCGTCGTCCGGGTTTGAGCCGTTGCCAAGCCGCCCTATGTACATACCGCTCCGCTTGCGGATATGCTCCAGCGAGCTTAGGGTCTGTATCTTGCTCTCGTCGTAAATTGCAGTTTTCTTCTCAGCCATAAGTTGTCAAAGATCTCCAAACCGTTCCAGCATCCAGCGTCCCTTCTCGAAAGAGAAGACATTGAGGCTTGTGTTGCCCACCTTGAAGCAGCGGCGGGCATTGACAGAGATTCCCAGCACCAGCCGCATGAAGAAGTCCACCCAGCCCCGGTGTGTCACCACCAGGATATTCTCGCCAGGATGTTTTTCTGTCACAAATGTCATGAACTCCTGGATCTGCTGGATGTAATCCTGCTTGCTCTGTCCCTCCGGAATCCGGTATTCCATATCGTCCGAGACTGCCTTCTTGAAGTCGTCGGGATAGTGCTCCTTGACATAGGCCCAGTCGTGGGTGGCAAAGATTCCCATGTCACGCTCGCGGAGCCGTTTGTCCGGCACAATCTCCAGATTGAGTTTTTCGTTTATATATTTTGCTGTATCCCAGGCCCGTCCCAGGTCGCTGGTGTAGATGCTCGAGAACTTCATGCCGGAAAGCTTTTCCCCAAGCTCTTTGGCAAGTGCTATTCCCTTCGGTGTGAGCGGGCTGTCTAGTATGCCCTGCATCTTGTCTTCAAGGTTCCATTCTGTCTCGCCATGGCGCACTATTGAAACCCTAGTTATGTTGTCCATCAATCCCCTCCCAAGGTTGATCTGATCTATAAGTTGCGTACTTTCTTTATCGCCTCATACGCCTTCTGTATCTGGTCGAATTTCTCGGTGGCAAACTTCATGAACTCCTCGGGCAATCCCTTGGATGCAATCACATCTGGATGGAATTCCTTTATGAGCTTCTTATACTTTGCCTTTATAACATCATCGCTGTCCGATGCCGAGCACCCCAGCACTGAATATGCCGCAGCAAGTGAACCGCTGTCAGCACCGGATGAAGAGCCTGAGCTGTAGCTGTTGTAGCTGCCTCCCTGGTTCTGTCTGTATCCATACTTGGTCTTGAGGTAGTCCACGTTTCCTGCCGGATACCGCATGCATACAGCGGCCTGGGCAATGAACCGGTTCTCCTGGTCGCTGAGTGTTCCGTCTGCAAGAGCCACCCGCACAAGGATATCCATCATCATCTCTATCATCTGGGGCTGACCGCAGAAGTACTGGTAGAACTGCTCTGCAAACTTCTCAAAGGATTCGGCCGAGACAGCAGCTGTGTCAAAGATACGGAGGGCAAAGTCCTGATCCTGCCTTGAGAGCCTTAAGTCATCGCTCATGAACCGGAGCACTGTATTCCGTTCCGAATCAGAGATCTGGCCGTCTGCGTTGGCCATCTTGCCAAGCATGGAGAATGTGGCTACAAAGAATGTCATCTGAGCCTGTCCAAGGTTGAAGTCCGGACCCGGCCGGCCGGCTGTCTGCCTGTATTGGTATTCCCGGTCCTCCTGCCTGTTCTTGTCCCGGTCGAAGGTGTGGCCGATAGCTACTCCAAGGACAGCTCCAAAAGGTCCACCCAGCATCGACCCCAAGATTCCACCAATCAATTTACCCTTTACGCTCATACTTATCCGTGTACCCTATATATACAGTATATTTTAAAAATAGACTTATTTCAAGGACAAATATCTAATTGACATTATCCTTTATGTATAAAATAATTAAGGTAGTGAAATTTCTCAAACTGTCTTGGACATTTTTTCTATTTGTCTCATCAGTGGTGTTATTGTGCACCGGGTGCAAGCTGGACTACAAGGATGCTGATCTGGCCGAGGAGATGAACGAACAGGTCCCCAACAGCGTGCTGGATGATTTCTCCCAGGTTGTTGTGCGCGAGGGAAAAGTCTCCTATGTCTTCTCAGCCGACCACGCCAAGCTTTTCGACAGCACCAAGCTCACCTACTTTGACAACATCGGATTCACCGAATACAAGGCAGACGGCTCCACCGGCACCGAGGGGGCTGCAGAGAAAGCAATCCACGACTCCAAGACAGACAACATAATATTCGACGGCAAGATCATACTCAACGCCACAGCCCAGGACTTTGTGGTAAAGTCCGACTACCTGGAGTGGAACAACGATGCAAAGATCCTCAAGAGCATGGACGATACAGAGGTCTCCATAGAGCAGGGAGATGGCTCCATGGTCAAGGGACGTGGCTTTGTAGCTGACGCACAGGGCAAGTCGTTCACATTCCTGGAAGAGGCATCGGGGAGGTATTTTGAAGATGAAGAGACTGAGTAATCTTCTTGCACTCCTCCTTTTATGCAGCACACTCTTTGCTGCCGATGACTTCTCCTTCTTCGGAGATTCCCTCTCATCAAGCCGTGGCAAGGGGAAAGAGCACACATCACTCAAGGGAAACGCAGGAATAATCTCATCCTCCACCAGGATAAAGGCCGACAACATCGAGATCTACGGCAGCGACAACGACTTTGCAGAGTGCACCGGCACTGTTGAGGTGATAGACAACGAGAAAGGAATCTCGCTCAAGGCAGAGAAGCTTTTCTTCAACCGGAAGGACGACATAATCCGTGTTGAGGGGGCTGCTGTCATGGAGGACATGAAGAACGAGGTCATTGTCAAAGGCAACTTCCTGGAATATATGGGGAGCGACGAGACCTGCCTTATACAGATAGGGGTGCGGATCCTCAAGGACGATATGGTGTGCCGCTCCGAGTTTGCCCGCTACAACCGAAACAGTGATATACTTGAGCTGACCGGTATGCCTGTGGTGTTCTGGAAGAACGATGAATACAGGGCTCTTCGTATCATAGTAGATCTGGACAAGGACGAGATAACTCTTGAAGGAAAAGTCTCGGGCTCAATCTTCACCGAGAAGGAAGACAAGGAAGAGGAGACTGCCGAAGAAGAAGAGAAACCAGAGGAAGAGACCGCAGAAGAGGAAAAGGAAGAATGAGCAGAGAGCAGAAGGAAGAGAGCCTGAAAGAAGAGAAGCTGGCAGTATACGGCCTTAAGAAGATGTTCGGCAGAAAGACTGCAGTGGCAGGCATCGATTTCTCCATGAGCAAAGGAGAGATTGTAGGCTTCCTTGGCCAGAACGGCGCAGGAAAGACCACCGCCTTCTATATGATAGCTGGATTCATCAAGCCCACAGAGGGAAAGATAATGCTGGGAGAGAGGGAAATCTCTAAGCTCCCTATGTACAAGCGGGCTCAGATGGGCATCTCATACCTTCCTCAGGAGGCCTCTATCTTCCGCAAGCTCACTGTGGAGGAGAATATCGCCGCCATAATCGAGACCCGGAGCGACCTGAACAGAAAAGAGAAAAAAGCTCTTTTGGAGGAGCTGATAGAGGAGTTCGGAATCGGACATATCCGCAAGCAGAAGGCGTTCACCCTCTCCGGTGGAGAGCGGCGGAGGACCGAGATTGCACGGGCCCTTTCCATGAAGCCTAAGTTCCTGCTTCTGGACGAGCCTTTCTCCGGCATCGACCCGATTGCAGTAGCCGAAATAAAGGGAATAATCAAGAGCTTTGCCTCCAAGAATATCGGAGTTCTCATAACCGACCACAATGTGCGCGACACCCTGGAGATCACCGACCGGGCATACATAATAAGCCATGGACAGATCATGGTCGCAGGAAGCAGGGACGATATCCTTGCCAACGAGCTGGCCCGGAAGACATATCTTGGAGAAGGTTTCTCGATGTAAGGGATTTTACCGGTGATCGGACTCGAACCGATACAGTATTGCTACCGGCAGATTTTGAGTCTGCTGCGTCTACCAATTTCGCCACACCGGCTTAGGTTTTTTTAAACTACATTGACTTTTCTTTTTTGTCAATTACAATAAAAATGATGGATAAGGATTCTCTTCTTTCTTTATATAAAAAGTGCAGCCTCTGCCCACGCGCCTGCGGTACAGACCGGAGTGCCGGAAAGCTTGGGTTCTGCAGAGAGTCCAGCGCCATGCGGATAGCCTGCGCCACACTGCACCATGGAGAAGAGCCTCCTATAACCGGAAAAGGGGGAAGCGGCACCATATTCTTTACTGGATGCACCTTGCAGTGCCGGTTCTGCCAGAACCATCAGATAAGCAGGGGCGGCTTGGGAAGAGAAGTTTCTATAGAAGAGTTTGCCGATATCTGTCTTAAGCTGCAGAGCTCAGGGGCCGAGAACATCAACCTGGTCACTGGGACTATGTTCATCCCCACCATTGCCCTGGGGATTGGGCTTGCTAAGGAGAAAGGACTGAACATCCCGATTCTCTGGAACTCATCAGGTTTTGAGACTTTGGAGGCTGTTGACATACTCAACTCCTTTGTAGATGTCTATTTGCCTGATATAAAAACGCTGAACCATACATTTTCTGGCACTTTCTTCAATGCACTGCATTATCCCGAGGCAGCCAAGGCTGCGGTGGAGAAAATGGCCAATTCAAAGAAAATTGTATTCAAAAATGATAAGATTGTAAGCGGAACCATAGTCCGGCATCTGGTTATCCCCGGCTATGTGGAGATGACAGAGCGGTTCTTGCGCTGGTTTGTCCAGAATCTCAAGGATAAGGCGCTGATCTCTGTCATGTTCCAGTACTCACCGAAGGCTGCCGAAGGGGAGGGGTTCCCGGAGCGGACACTGGATAAGAGCGAGATGGATATGGTCTACTCATACCTTGACGAGCTGGGAATCGAAGATGGCTTTATCCAGGAGGAAGAGGTCTCGGACGAATGGAACCCCGACTTCAACCAGCTTTCACCCTTCCCTGGAAGCATAGGAAAGACAGTATGGCATTGGAAAAGCTGAAGTTTCATCTTGCGGCCCTTCTTATCCTGCTCCCGGCATTCTTCGCCTGGGGTGAGACTATAACAGATATCGAAGTGCAGGGACTGAGGCGGACAAAACCGTCAGTCATGCTGGAAATACTGGAAAAGTTCAAAGGGATAGACTCAGAATCCTTTGATAAGAAGAAGCTGGAGGCAGAGCTGGAGAAGACCCAGCTGTTCAGCCTCTCCGATGCCACAGTCTCAGGCTCCACATTGCATATTACAGTGGAGGAGAAGTTTGCCCTGCTCCCTATTCCTTTTGCCTATGCCTCCTCTGACAGCTGGGGCGGCGGCCTGGTGGTGATGGACAACAACGCTTTCGGCCTTATGGATCAGGCTGCCGTAGGCGGCTTTGTCACCTCCAGCGGCTGGCGGGCGCTGGCCGGATACAGCCATATCCAGAAAGCCCATTCTCCTTTCGGCTGGAGCGTGTCGGCCAACGGTGGGCAGTCAAAGACACGGGTTAGAGATGATGAGGGCGACCTGCTCCTTTCCTATGACAACTCCACATTCAGCGCCGCAGCAGGTTTAAACAGAAGGCTCTCCCCTTGGCTCAGAGCCTCGGTAAGCTCTGGGGTTGATATCTGCGATGTTGACGACCACAGCCCAGCCTCTGAGCTTGTCATACCCATTACTGCCAGCCTGACAGCCAGCACCGCCAGCTGGGATGGAACTTTCCTTAACACCATATATCTCACCACCAGCGCCACCTACAACTTTTCCCAGTGGCACAGCGATAACTACTGCACCCTTGCTGTAAAGGCAGGGTATCAGCAGCACCTGGTGCAGCGGCTCCGGCTTATTGCACAGGGGGGCGCATTCTATTCTCCAGATGTACCGACAGTTTTTGCAAAAAACCAGAATGCAGTCCAGATCTGCCTGTTGAACAGTGCATACCGGGCCTCTTCCATGGCTGGCGCCGGAGCCGGACTTGAGTGGGGAATTGCCAACACAAAGTGGGGTGTTCCTTCTCTTTATGCTCAGTATCAGGCAGTATGGGCCGACGGCGTAATGTCAGACGAGATTTTCGGCCATGGACCTGTGGCTGGATTTAAGTTCTATTTAAAGAAGATCGCATTCCCTGCTGTCGATATATTCACTGCCTATAATGTAAAAACCGGCCTCATCCGCACATCGGCGGGGGCCGGTTTCAGCTACTGATTTTAAGCTATAATTACAGGGCTTTCTCGGTCAGCCTGTTAAGCCGTTTGATAAAGCCTGCTGTGTCGGCCAGAGGCGCTCCCTCGGCCAGCCGTGCCTGCTCAAGAAGGACAAAGCTGATATCCTCAATCACATCTTTATCCTCGATAGTTGCAAGCTTCTTCACAATCGGGTGGCTCGGGTTGATCTCAAGAACTGGTGCATACTCGGTCTCGCCCTGTCCTATGGATTTAAGGAGAGCCTGCATCTGCATGGTCGGGTCATTCTCGTCCGCTACAATACAGGATGGAGAATCGCTCAGGCGGCTTGATGCAATTACGCTCTTAACCTTGTCGCCGAGCACCTTTTTGATCTTCTCAAGGAGAGGCTTGATCTCCTCTGCCTTCTTCTCAGCTTCCTTATCCTTAAGGTCATCTGCGGCACCCTTGCGGTTCACAGACTTAAGCTCAAAGTCCTTGTACTTGCCCAGGCTAGGGATTACGATCTCGTCGATGTTGTCATCCATGATCAGGACCTCAAAGCCCTTGGCCTTGTATGCCTCGATCAGAGGTGAATTCTTGAGTGCAGATTCCTTTCCGCCTGTGATAAAGTAGATAGACTTCTGATCTGGCTTCATCCGCTCGGTATACTCCTTGAAGCTGGTGTAGCCGTCAACTGCAGTGGACTTGAACCTGATAAGGTCGGTCAGAGTCTCACGGTTTGCCCAGTCGGAATAGAGTCCCTCCTTAAGCAGCTTGTTGTACTGCTCGATGAACTTGGTGTACTTCTCTTTGTTGCTCTCGGAAAGGGCCTTAAGCTCGGAAAGAACCTTCTTTACAGATGCGCTCCGGATAGAGGACATAATCTTGTTCTGCTGCAGAATCTCACGGCTCACGTTAAGCGGCAGGTCCTCGGAATCGATGATACCGCGCAGGAACCGGAGGTAGTCTGGCATCAGCTCCTTGTCATCATCTGTGATGAACACACGTGAGACATAGAGTTTTACACCTGGCTTGTAGTCGGCATGGAGCATGTCGAACGGAGCGTGCTGCGGAATGTAGAACAGAGTTGTGTATTCCAGGGTTCCCTCTGCCTTTGTGTGGATGTAGTAGAGAGGATCCTCTGTGTCGTGGGAGATAGTCTTATAGAACTCGTTGTAGTCTTTGTCGGTAAGCTCGGACTTAGGCCGTTTCCACAGTGCAGAGCCTGAGTTGATCTTGTCAATCTTATGCTCCTTGACCTCTTTTCTGTTATCCCCTTCCCCTTCATATTTGATGGAGTCATATTCCAGATAGATAGGGAATGAGATGTGGTCTGAATATTTCTTGATCAGAAGCTCGATCTGCCAGCGGCTGGCGTACTCCTTGCCCTCGTCGTTCAGGTAGAGCTTGACCTCGGTGCCGTACTTCTCTTTATCGGCCTCGGAGATGTCGAATTCTCCCTTGCCGTCGCTGGACCAGAGCCATCCTTTCTTCTCGCCAGGCTTTTTGGAGAGAACCTCGATTTTATCTGCAACCATGAAAGCAGAATAGAAACCTACGCCGAACTGGCCGATAAGGTTTGAGTCCTTCTTTGCGTCGCCGGAAAGGCCGGCCAGGAAGCTTTTGGTACCAGATTTTGCAATTGTTCCAAGGTTCTGTGCCAGATCCTTGTTGTTCATACCGATACCTGTATCAGCGATTGTCAGGGTGTGGGCATCCTCGTCGAATTTGACATCGATGCGGAACTCCTGATCCAAGTTCTTGTATTTGTCGTCGGTCAGCGAAAGATATTTAAGCTTGTCCAAGGCATCGGATGCGTTGGAGATAAGCTCCCGCAGGAATATTTCCTTGTTGGAATAGAGTGAGTGAATAATTAGATGAAGAAGCTGCGATACTTCTGTCTGAAACTGATGTGTAGCCATATTTTTGCTCCTATACTGAAAATATACTAAAATATAGTACTGCGGGCAAGTGCAATAAAAAAGGCAAGGGGAAAACCTTGCCTTCAAGAATTATTCATTATTATTTCATTTTTTACCGAACAAGGACCACCTTGAGCTGTATATGTAGAGAAGTCCGACTGCAAGCCTTGGTGTGAAATCGTAGTCCTTCATCCAGTAAAATCCGATGTCGGTTGTGAACAGCAGGTCCTTATAAATTGTCAGGTCAAATCCCAGAGAAGTCCTCCAAAGGAGGTACTGCTTAAAGGTAAGATCGCCATCCTCTTTGTACATGAACCATGCTGGTCCAATCATTGTGCTAAGGTAAAGGTTGGGCTGTGCAGGCAGCGAATTGAACTGCCAGTTGAGACCCATTCCTCCCATCACATCAAACAGGTAGTTGTACTTGCCTGAGAAGATGTTGTGATTTGTTGAGTGACCGGGGAACTTATCCTCGACAAAGTCCTCAGGAGTC
>JAGCPA010000079.1 GCA_017642445.1 Spirochaetia bacterium | reverse complement strand
TTCTCTGTCATCGACAACCTGGTGAAAGGGGCCTCCGGTCAGGCGGTGCAGAACATGAACATCCGCTTCGGCTTCAAGGAAACAGCAGGCCTTTCCCTGTATGGAGAGCTGTGATGAAGGATATAGTTGTAGTTAAGACCGGAGGCAAGGCAGCCTCCGATGCGGCTGCCATGGCATCTCTCTTTAAAGAGATGCAGGCCCTTTCACCAAAGTATGCATTCATACTGGTGCACGGCGGCGGGGCAGAGCTTTCCCGCATAAGCAAGGTGTTCAACCTGGAGCCTGTGTTCAAGGACGGTGTGCGGCTGACCACCCCGCCCGAGATGGAGATCGCAGATATGGTGCTGGCCGGGAAGATGAACAAGGAGCTGGTGCGGCTGGGCAACACTTCAGGCTGCAAGGCTGTCGGCCTCTCGGGTTGCGACGGCACTATCTTCACAGGCAAGGCTTTGAGCGATGCTTCTCACACAGGCAAAGTTACTGCAGTGGATGCATCACTTCTTACCCTGCTTCTGGAAAACGGCTATCTGCCGGTAGTCTCCTCAGTATCGATGGAAGAGGGAGGCAAATCCCTGAACATCAACGCAGACGAGGCAGCCCTGGCTGTATCCCAGGCTATGAAGGCAGCCAAACTTTTCTTCATCTCCGATATCCCGGGAGTGCTCAAGGAAGGGCAGGTCATCAGTCTCCTCACCAAGGCTCAGTCCCAGGCCGAGATTGCATCCGGCGTCATCTCCGGCGGCATGATCCCCAAGGTGAATTCTTCCATAGCTGCCTTGGAAAAAGGGGTAAAAGAGATTAGTATCGGAGAATACAAGGTTCTTGGCGACCTTGAGAAAACTATAGAACGGAAGATCGGGACCAGCATAGTCCTGTGACATATAAGGAGAAGACATGATACCAAAAAGCACTGTATATAACGCTCCCTATCCAAAAAGCTACGGCAACGAGTTCACACTCTTCGACCACGGAAAGGGCTGCTATATATTCGATGTGGAGGGAAAAAAATATCTGGACTTCGGCTCCGGCATTGCAGTGAACACCCTTGGCTACGGCCGGGAGGATCTGGCAAAGGCAGCCTACGACCAGATGAAGAAGATCATCCACACATCAAACCTCTATACATCAGAGGCTACACTTCTGGTGGCAGACAAGCTCACCTCTTTCGGCAACTTTGCCGCAGTACACTTCGGAAACAGCGGCACCGAGGCCAACGAGGCAGCCATCAAATTCGCACGGCTCTATGCAAAGCGGAAGAAAGGCGACGGACATCACAAGATCATAGCCTTTGAATCAGCTTTCCACGGAAGGACCATGGGTGCCCTTTCCTGCACCTACAATCCCCACTACCGCGAAGACTGCGGCCCGCTTATTCCAGGCGTCGAGTTCCTTCCATACAATGATGTGGAGACACTAAAGAAGACTGTGGACGGCACCTATGCTGCCATAATCGTGGAGGTGATTCAGGGCGAAGGCGGCCTCAAGTGCATGACCAAAGAGTTTGCAAAAGCTCTAAACGAAGTGTGCGCCCAGCAGGATGTGATCCTGATTGCCGACGAGGTTCAGACCGGCCTTACCCGCACAGGCTATCCATTCGCCTGCGGCCTTGTGGATCTGAATCCAGATATCATCACTCTGGCAAAACCGCTGGCTGGCGGACTTCCCCTCTCTGCAACACTCATCCCGATGAAGATAAACGATATACTTCAGCCTGGCGACCACGGCTCAACCTTCGGTGGAAACCCGGTGGCATGTGCAGTTGCAAACCAGATGCTGGAGACTCTCTTCTTCCCTCCATTCATCTTCGAGGTGCAGACAAAAGGAGAGTATCTTAAGAAGAAGATCGAGGAGCTGAAAGCTCAGTTTGACTGTATCGGCGAGACAAGGGGTGCCGGAATGCTCCGGGGCTTCGAGGTCAACACTCCGTCCGGCTACGAGGGAGACCTTTCCAAGGATCTGATCGCAGCATGCAAGGAGAACGGCCTCCTTATCCTCCGCTCTGGAACAAATGTGATCAGACTGGCCCCTCCGCTGGTAATCACAGAGAAAGAACTGGACGAAGGCTTTGATATTATTGCAAAAACTTTGAAAAATAAATTGAATAAATAAGGGAGATCACTATGGCTAAAAAAATAATTCTTGCATATTCAGGCGGACTTGATACAACAGTTATCATCCCATGGCTCAAGGAAAATTACGATTATGATGTCATCGCTGTATGCGTGGATCTGGGACAGGGAGACGACTGGCCTGCAATCAAGGCACGTGCGCTCAAGACTGGCGCTTCCGCATGCTATGTTGTGGATGCACGCCAGGAATATATCGAAGAGTATGTATGGCCAGCTGTAAAGGCCAACTGCAAATACGAGGATCAGTACCTCTTGGGAACCTCCACCGCACGGCCACTAATCGGAAAGATTCTGGTTGAGTATGCACGTCAGGAGGGAGCTGTCGCAATCTGTCACGGAGCTACTGGAAAAGGAAACGACCAGATCCGCTTCGAGCTTGCTATCAAGGCATTTGCACCAGACCTTAAAGTTATCGCCGCATGGCGCGATGACAAGTGGAACATGGACAGCCGCGATGCAGAGATCAAGTTCCTGGAGGACCGGGGTCTTGAGGTTCCGATGAAAAAGGATCAGTCCTACAGCCGTGACGAGAATATCTGGCACCTTTCACACGAAGGACTTGAGCTTGAGAAAACCGAGAACGAGCCTAACTACAAGCACATGCTCCAGAACACAGTATGCCCCGAGGATGCACCTGAGGCAGGCGAGTATGTGAAGATCGAGTTTGAGAAAGGTATTCCGGTGAGCGTGAACGGCAAGAAGATGAACGGCCTTGACCTGATGCTTGAGCTTAACAAGATCGGCGGACGGAACGGAGTTGGCCTTGCGGATATCTGCGAGAACCGCTGTGTGGGTATGAAGAGCCGCGGCGTGTACGAGACTCCTGGCGGATCGATTCTCTATGCAGCCCACGAGATGATGGATCATCTGTGCCTGGACCGGGACACATATCACTTCAAGCAGCAGATTGCCCTGAGGATGAGCGAGCTTATCTACGACGGCAAGTGGTTCACTCCGCTTATGGATGCATGTAAGGCATTTATCGATGTGACACAGAGGACATGTACCGGCTGGGTAAATCTTAAGCTGTACAAAGGCTCAATCCGCGGTGCCGGTTCCTGGTCGAAGTACAGCCTGTACAACGAGAGCATCGCTTCATTCACAACTGGCGAGCTTTACAATCACAAGGATGCCCAGGGCTTTATCACCCTGTTCGGTCTGCCGCTCAAAGTGCGTGCTCTTATGGAGCAGCAGGTGGGCGAGGGCCAGGCAATCATGGAGAGCAAGAGCTTCAAGAAGCGCCCGACTGAGTAATACATAATTAAGCCCAGAAATAAGGCACCCTAAAGTGGTGCCTTTTTTATTTCATCGCTTCTGCATAATCGAAGTGATGTTCACGCGCATAGGCGATAAAGGCTTTTTCCTCGGCAGTAACGCGAATCTGATATTCAAGTTTTTGTTTGAACTTCATCTTTCTGCCTGCTCCTTCACGTTTCCCACCATGGGTGAAGTGTTCCTCGTAGTAGCTGTCTCCGGAAAGTTTTCTAAACTCTTCTTTCGAGATCTGGATCTCGCCAGGCTCAACTTTATTGATTGCTTTTTTTACTACAACGCCTTCTGAATCTTTTACATATACATATTTCATAATATTTCTCCTAGCCGCTTCTTGGCTAACT
>JAGCPA010000078.1 GCA_017642445.1 Spirochaetia bacterium | reverse complement strand
TTTTGCTTCAATTTCTGCTCAAAAAGTTTCAAAAACTTTGTAAATCATTATAAAACCAGCAATAAGGTACACCTGCTCGGTGGTGCGTACAAGTCCGTGACACCGCCAGGCATGCCTTTTGCTGGCTGTAATATTATTCTTGCATATTTGTTAATAATTCCATTAATATAGTACCTGCCGGATGTGTGAGGATGACAAAATGAACTATAAAGTAATTGACAGAGAGACTTACTATAGAAAAGGTGTGTTCCGTCACTTTTCGGAAGATTGCAAATGCTCGACTTCCATGACGGCAAGAATAGATGTAACAGACCTTGTCACTTATTCAAAGAAGGCAGAAACTAAATTTTATATCAACTTTTTATATATTCTCTCAAAAGTTATGAACTCACGCGAAGATTACAGAATGGGATATCTTTGGGAGACCGATGAACTGATCTGCTATGATGTGATCAATCCAACACAGTATGTTTTTCATGAAGATACTGAGACCTGCACTCCTGTGTATACGGAATACTATGAGGACTATGAAAAATTCTACACGGCTGCATTGCGGGATGTTGAAGAGGCAAAGAAAACTAGGGAATACTGCCTGGATATGGCGAATCATCCCAATTGGTTCGATGCGTCATTCATATCATGGCTTTCTTATGATTCAATGAATATTGAACTACCAGATGGGCATTTGTTTTTTGCTCCGATTGTCAATTGGGGAAAATACCGGGAAGAAAACGGCAGAATTGTCATGCCTGTGACTGTCCGCATGAATCATGCGATTGCCGATGGTTATCTGGTAGCAAATGTTTTCCGCCTATTGGAGCAGGAAATCAAATCTTTTTGTCGGGCTTAATCGATTCTTTCTGATTGCATTTTTACTGAGTTATAGAAGTCCATTATTCCAAACGATGAATCTGAAATGTATTTTATAATTGTCTCGCAGTTATTTGAAATAAAGTAGGTTACCTTTCTACAATCTTCAGGCGATATAAATAGAGGTTGTTTCTTAATTATTATTTTTGGGTGCTCTTCTACAGTTACAGGAATTAAACTTATATTACAAGTGAATCGATCTACATAATTGTTTTGGAAATAAAGCCAAGGGTGATTTGAACAATCAGCTTCGCTTATCCAAAGGTTTACTGGCAGTTTAGTATCTGCTTTTCTTAATAATGTGAGGGTTTCCATTCTCTTGCGGTTTTTAGCAGTTTCCCTTAAAAACTTCTTTATCTCTTCCTTTACTCCAAAGGCTAATTTATAATTACCGATTGTATTCAACGGAATATATTTCATTTCATAAAATTCATGATATTTTGAGGGTGCTGGAAAATCATAAGGAACCTCATACATATAGGTTTTCCATTCAAAAAATGGGAATTTGATGTGATAATAAACAGTTTCTCCTATTTGTGCGAGCTTTACATCTTGCAGATCTAATCCGGTTTCTTCGCGTAGTTCTCGCTTTGCTGTCATATATAATGTTAAGTCCTTTAATTCATAGCCACCACCGGGAATGGACCATTTATCTGCCTGTGGATTGTATTTGCGTTTGCCAAGGAGTATGGCATATTCGTAATCTATCTTTTTGAACAATGCAATACCTGCACCTTTGTATGGAAGTTTCATAAGTATTTTTCCCTTGGTCTAAAAACTGTTATTTCAAAAGATGAATCTTTTTGCTTGTCTTTCAGATATTTAAGCATCTCTGGAAGGTTTCCCATAACATAATTAACACCTTGGTCGATTTTGGGGGAAGAATAAATTATTTTTTATCACTATCATATTTATTTACGATTTCTAATAGTTTTTTTCGACAATCTTCATTATTTCGAATCTCAAATAAGCTTAAATGGGGCAGTCCAATTAACAAAGTAGGCCTGTTTTGGATAATGATTCTTGTTTCTTTTATACAGAAAGTTCCTGCCAATTTATGACATTCAATTTTACCAGCATATAAATCAGAGATAAAAGAAAAGGCCGATTTATCTTGGCTATTTCCACAAGTAATAATAATTTCTGGCTGAACTATGCTTAATGCAAGAAGATGGACACCCCAACATAAGCCGGCAAGCCCATAATTAAGTGAATCAGATGTCGGAGTTGTTTTAAATATTAAATTTGTTGCAAAAACATCTTGTAGAACATAATTCAATAAGTATTCGCTAAAAAGATATTTAACACGTAGTTGCAAAGGGTTATTCCCTTTAGGGTAATTTCGTGTTTCGATGTTCCATTCTTCATCCAAAAACGAGTTATCTGTTCTAGTAGGAAACCCATCTAAATGATCTCTTATTTTAATTTTTCCAGTTCCACCGGGGTTAAGTCCAAGGAAATAGTATCTCCCTTTTTTGAAAGTATCTTTGGAACTGTAAATAACTTCTCCATCAGTATCCTCAATAAGGGATAGTTGTGAATGTGACAATTCAACAAATTTTTTAATAGCCAGTTTTCTATTTATGTGATAACAGCTTGTTAGCTCTTGTATTTGTTCTTCCAGCATTATTGGTACCTCTTTCTTTATTATAACACAGTTTTAGGTTTTTTAGCAAAATCATCTTTATACATTGTGCGGATGGTTATTAATGCTAATTTGTTTTCAGGGTCGCAGTAAAACTCATCAGTATCAAAAAATTGGTTTTTATTATCAAACTCTAAAAATTCAGTAAGGTGTTTGTTTGGGCGGACTATTATGCGGTTTTCATTATAAAGTGGAGGGAAATATTTTTTTAAAAATTTTTCCTTTGAGTCATCCTCAACTTCTTTGTCATTAGTCCACAGCCATTTTTCTCCTAAACCAGTAAATTGTTGTACTGAAAGGTGGCTTAATTCTTTCCGGGTAGGGATTCTCCAACCATTGTTCTTGGTACGGCATTCGTAGCCATTACCCCTGATGTTATAATTACCTTTTGTACAGTCAACAAGTTTTCCATCCAGGTAATAGCAAGGGTTCAGGCCTTGTTTCAGGCTCAAATCATTACAGAATTCAACTGCAATTGCCCATTTCATGAGGGCAGGCATATCTATTTCATGCTCATCTATTTTATAATTGTACAGTGCTGCAACATCACCCTTAGTGACATATTTTCCGCTTATTGTTGCCATAGTTTTCTCCTTTTTCAATCTAAAATATACAGCCGATTCTGTATCATTGATGATACGGACTTGCATTTTTTACAAAAATATTTCAGAATGAAGATATGTATTACAACAAAAGCCTTAGTGCTGAGCGCAATGCCCGTATAAATAAGCTTATCCGCCTGGTTTTGGAAGCCCAAGCAAGGGGTGGTGTCATTAATAAAACCACACTCAAGAACGCGGGGCTGGGGAGCCAGGCGACCCTTGGTCGGGAACTTGCCATGATAGGGGATGAAGGGGCGCAGATTATCACCTATGACAGGCATCATCTTACTTTCAGAATGAATAAAGACTGGAAAAAATCGAAGTACATCACAGCAGGTTCCACGCGTGATTATGGAGCCCTGGCCATCTTGAAGTCGCTTATGAACCAGTATCAGAACACCCCGGTCTATGATAAGGTGATTGAGTATATTGAAAGCATCTCGCAGATGCCGATATCAGATTTTTCGCGCATTGCGGTTCCCCCGCGCCCTGAATATGACAAGGCTGACCAGGCGAAGTTCTCACGCATCTTCGATTATATGATTCGTAACTGCAAGATTCAGTTTTATTACAAAGGGAAGTATGACAAGGCACCTAAAAACCGTATTGTGCATCCTTATCAGATTCTTTTGGAAAATGGCACATGCTATCTCTATGGATTTGATGAAGAGAGGCAGGATGTCCGCATGTTCGTCCTGCGACGTATGGAACAGATACGCTTTGTAGGTAAGACATTTGATCTTCCCGCTGATTTTGAGTTTTCCGTCCGGCATGGTTTCAGCCGCTTCGGGGCCTATACTTTCAAGGAACCAGTCAAATACAAGATTGAGTTCTATCGAGAGGTTCAGGTGTGGGTAAGAGAGAACCGATGGGCTGATGACCAAGTGATAGAAGAGAAGGAGAATAAAACCGTTCTGACCTTTACATCAAGTCAGGATGACAGGATTCTTGCTTGGATTCTCTCATGTGGTGCAGATGCAAGGCCAGTTGCGCCAAAAGATTTTGTTCAACGTTGGAAAGACAAGATTGCGGACATGGCTAAGCTTGTTTCCAAGTAATTCTCCAGTTACCGCCCCACAAACCCACTTCGAGTTTGTATGTCATTATCCTTTTGCGCTTACTGTATAAGAAAAGGGTAACACCCAAGAGCCAAAACAAGGCTCCCAGAGCATTGCGGACCGCAGCAACATACACGCCCTTCTGAACCCAAAAGAAACGAGTTCAGAAGGGTATGTGGATGTCTGCGGGAGCGCACCTGCGAAGGGAGTCCTGTTATTGGCTCTTGACCTGTAAAATCTTTTCTTATACAATATCCGCTGTTGATAATGAACTTATAAAGGAGAATATAATGTCAAAAGCACACAGAGGAGCAGGCGTAAGAGAACTTCCAAAGAGCGGAAGAGGCGAGTGTCCGGTTTGCAAGAGAACTGGTGTAAAGACTCTCTATGAGATCGAAGCCAACTCCAAGAAAGTAAAGATCTGCAAGATCTGCAAGGCTTCTATTGCCAACGGCAAGCTTAAGGAGCAGGTGGCTGCCCTCTAAGGAAGCATTCAGTTTTGTATCAGAAAGGCGACCTGGTGACAGGTTGCCTTTTTTTTGCCCTTGCATTTTTGCTATAATATATATATTCTAATAATATGGACGCACAGAACGGCATTACATTATATATCCAGTCAGGAATTATCCCTTTCTGCCGGAAGGATGACCATATAGAGATTCTTCTCATAACCAACAAGAAGAAGGACAAATGGGGCATTCCCAAGGGGCTGGTGGAGGAGGGGCTCTCTGCCTCGGAATCGGCCCAGAAGGAGGCCTTCGAGGAGGCTGGCATCTACGGCAAGATCTATAAGCCATCCTTGGGCAAGTATTCCATCAGAAAGTGGGACGGCAAGTGCCGTATCAAGGTGTTCGCCATGGAGGTTTCCCAGGTTCTGGACAAGTGGCCCGAGGATATCCTGCGGAAACGAGAGTGGTTCTCTGTGGAAAAAGCTTCAGGCATGATCAAGAATAAGAAGCTTCAGGCTATGATCTTAGGACTTCCTGAGTATCTGGAGGAGTGACCTATGGATATGAAAGAGCTGGCAAACCAGACTATCCTTCCCATAAAGCCATATGTGCCGGGGAAATCTGTCAGACAGGCCCTTTCCGAGATAGACCTGCCGGAAGTCTACAAGATGGCTTCCAACGAGAATCCCCGTGGTGCGTCACCAAAGGCTAAAGCCAAATACCTTGAGCTGGCCGACCAGCTCCACATCTATCCTGAGATCTACGACCGCGATCTTTTAGACGCTTTTGCCGCCAAGCTTGGCTGTCACCGTGACAACATAACCTTAAGCAACGGCGGGGACGGTATCATCTACAACATGGGAATGGCTGTCCTGAACCCCGGCGACGAGACCATAATCCCGGAGATAACATTTGCAGTCTACGAGACCATAACCCGCATTATGCACGCAGTTCCGATCTTCTCTCCAATGAAGGACTCTGCCATAGACCTGGATGACATCTACTCCCGCATCACAGATAAGACTAAGATAATCTTCATCTGCAACCCCAACAACCCGACAGGGCAGTGCCTTCCGCCTGAGAAACTCAAGGCATTCCTCCGCAAGGTGCCGGAGAACATCTTTGTCTTCCTGGACGAGGCTTATATCGATTTCACCGAGCCTGAGTACAATATCGGCGCTGTAGAGCTCATCAAGGGTGGAATGAAGAACCTCTTTATCCTCCGCACATTCTCCAAGGTGTATGGCCTTGCAGGGGTGCGCATAGGCTATGGTATCGGCAATCCGGAGCTTATCTCCCTTATCTCGCGGGTAAAACCGCCATTCGACCTCTCTATTGTGGCCGAGAACATTGCTGCCGAGGCCCTTGCAGACGATGAATTCTACTGCCGCACTGTGACCGAGACAGCTAAAGAGAAAGCATATTACTATGCCGAGCTTGAAAAATTAGGGCTCTCTTATTTCAGGAGCCAGACCAACTACATCCTCATCGACGTGAAGATGGATGCCAAGAAGGCGGCTCAGGCCCTCATGGAGCAGGGTATTATAGTGCGCCCTGCCGCAAGCTATGGATTCCCTACCTGCATACGCATAACCATCGGGCAGCACCGGGAAAATGAACTCTTCTTCAAGGCGCTTAGAAAACTGGTGGTATGACGAGAAAGATTCTTTTCCTGCTCATTCTTCTTACTGTCCTCCTTGCTTCTCCTGTTTATGCGACCCTCTATGGCAATGGCGATATCGCAATAATGACAAACCTCACCACATGGGGAGTCAACAACGCTATTGGCTACAAAGGCTTCTCCCTGCTGGATAAGAGGGACACAATCCTTTGGGGCATTTTTGGAGCACGTGGGACAAAGCTGTCCTACTTCAGGGACGAGGCCGATGATGAGCTTGACATTCATATAAGCGACTATGACGATGTCTCATTCTGGTCTGCTAACGTCAACTGGGGTGTGGGCTTCTCCCAGGGGCTTATAGACGACCCCCGCAAGCATACCGATCTGCTATATTTCTCCATCTTCTATAAAGGGGTGAGGGAATGGTACTACGAGGACCGGGATGTCTTCTTCAAGAGCGACAGGGCAGACAATGAGGGGCTTCTGCAGAACTCTGTGGTGTTCGAGCTGGCTGTGGACAGCGTTCTGACTGACCGTGAGTCTGGCATGAAAAAGGGATTTTTCACCAACGCCACCTTTGAATATGCCCCGAATGAGTTCTTCAACAGCTATCTTGGGGATGCCGATTTCCGCAAGTACTATGCCCAGTTCAAATTCTTTGTGCCGCTGCACGAATTTGCGCCTGAGAGCCGCTTATCCTGCCTCTACTTCGGAAACTCCAGCATGGTGGACTATGTGACCGGCTCAGAGGTTCCTATCTATGCGCGGCATCATATAGGTTCCCTCACCGTCTATGGCGGTCTTGGAGGCCTTATCAGGGGCTACGAGACCTACCGCTTTGACTCAGGCCTCAAGCTGGCAAACCGCAGCGAGTTCCGTCTTCTCATGAAGAAGATCCATATTGATTCAATGTTCAGGGGAAGTGCTTTTCTCCGCTTCAGCGGTATCACCTTCTTTGATATGGGATACTACGCCTGTCTAGACGGTGCAGACGACGGATTCATCTGTTCCTGCGGAGTGGGTGGACTAGTTTCGTTTATGGATATAATATCTATTTCAGGATACATAGCATGTCCTATGGCACAGGAGCGGCTTGACCGCAAGCGCGTGGTGCCGGTACTGGGATTCAGCTTTAAATTTTAGTTTTGGAGGTTTTTATGGAAAAAGGGAGAGAAACACTAGGAAGCCGCTTGGGATTCCTTTTCCTCTCGGCAGGATGTGCAATCGGACTGGGAAACGTATGGCGGTTCCCGTTCATCGCAGGAAAGTACGGCGGTGCGGCATTTGTGCTCATGTACCTTGTGTTCCTTGTAATCTTCGGCCTTCCTATCATGGCAGCAGAGTTCGCTGTAGGACGTGCATCACGCAAGAGTGTGGCCCAGTCATTCAAGACTCTTGAGCCTGCTGGAACCAAGTGGCATATCTTCGGCTATTTCGGCGTGGCCGGAAACTATCTTCTCATGATGTTCTACACCACAGTAGCCGGCTGGATGCTGTACTATTTCTTCGCCACCGCATCTGGAATGCTTTCCGGTCTCAATCCTGACCAGGTAGGGGCTTTCTTCGGCGGTGTGGTATCCAATCCTTCTCTCCAGATCTCCTGGATGATCATTGTAGTCATCATCGGCTTTGCAGCCTGCTTCTTCGGTCTGCAGAAGGGAGTAGAGAAGATTACAAAGTTTATGATGTCAGGTCTTCTGGTGATCATGATCATCCTTGTATTCCGTGCAGTCACACTGCCAGGTGCAGGTGAGGGCCTTTCTTTCTATCTTAAGCCTGATTTTGGCAACATGGTGGAGAGCGGTCTTTGGGAAGCAGTCTATGCAGCCCTGGGACAGGCATTCTTCACACTCAGCCTCGGAATCGGATCCATGGCTATCTTCGGAAGCTATATCGACAAGTCCAGAAGCCTTACAGGCGAGTGTGTCAACATCATCGGTCTTGATACCTTCGCAGCTCTAATGTCAGGTTTCATCATCTTCCCGTCCTGCTTCGCATTCGGTGTGAACCCAGGCGCAGGTCCTGGCCTTATCTTTGTGACCCTGCCTAACATCTTCAACCAGCTGGCAGGCGGTACATTCTGGGGAGCTCTCTTCTTCCTGTTCATGAGCTTTGCTGCCCTGACAACTGTAGTTGCAGTATTCGAGAACATCGCTGCATTCATGATAGACCGCGGCATTCCAAGAAAGAAGGCTGTAATCATCAACGTAGTGCTCATGATAGTACTTTCTATCCCATGTGCCCTTGGCTTCAACGTATGGTCAGGCTTCCAGCCTCTGGGACCTGGTACAGGTGTCCTTGACCTTGAGGATTTCTTTGTAAGCAACAACCTGCTTCCTATCGGAGCTCTGATCTATCTTGGATTCTGCTGCAGCAAGTGGGGATGGGGATGGGACAACTTCATTGCCGAGGTTGATGCAGGAAAGGGCCTCAAGTTCCCTAAGAGCAAGGCTATCCGGTTCTACCTTACCTATGTGGTGCCTGCTGTAATCATCGTCATCTTTATCGCAGGATACTGGAACATCTTTAAACCGCTTATCATGGGTAAGTGATTTATTGTCATTCACAAACAAAAAAGCCCTGGTTTCCCAGGGCTTTTTTATGTTGATAGGGCAGAATCAAAGCCGGCCGTTCGGATTCCTGTCAAAGTAATCTTTGGTGGTCTTTGCCACAACTCCGCTGAGTACGATCAGGGAGATACAGTTAGGAATTGCCATGAGGCCGTTTGTGATGTCTGCAATGGTGAATACTGCATTTACTGTGAAGTAAGGTCCGATTGCGACAGCCAGGATGTAGAGCCATCTGTAAGCCTTCACCGGGCCCATCTTTCCTTTGGTAAGGTACTCAAGACATTTCTCTGAGTAGTAGTCCCAGCCCAGGATAGTGGTGAATGCGAAGAAGATAAGACAGAGCATGAGGAAGAACTGCACGCTGACACCGTCGCCGCCCAGAACCTTGGAGAATGCGGCAGAGGTAAGTGCCACACCCTTGAGTCCCTGACCGCCGATCTCCGGGGAGTTCCACAGGTCTGCACCTGCGATTACAATTGCAAGACCAGTCATTGTACAGATGATGAGTGTGTCGATGATAGTACCGGTCATGTTCACCATTCCCTGCTCAACAGGCTCGTCGGTCTGCACTGCAGAAGCTGCGATAGGTGCGGAACCAAGTCCAGCCTCGTTCGAGAAGATACCGCGTGCAATACCTTTCTGCATTGCGTCGGTGATCTGCTTGAATACAAAGCCCATTGCACCGCCGGCCAGCGCCTTGTAGCCGAATGCGCTCTTGAAGATAAGGGCGAAAGCCGCAGGAATCTCTGTGACATTCATTATAATCACGCTGAGTCCCAGGAATACATAGATGAAAGCCATGAACGGAACAACAATAGAAGCAACCTTGGAGATTCTCTTGAGGCCGCCGATGATTACCAGACCTGAGAAGAATGTGATCACGATGCCGCCGATAACTGTAGCCCAGGAGTAGGAGGTTCCTGCAAACTCAAATGCAATGTGTGCATTCTGCGGGTCGAATACGTTGTTGATCGCAGATGTGATACCGTTGATCTGTGTGGTGGTACCGATACCCATCATTCCTGCCATAGCGCCGAAGAGTGCGAACAGCACAGCAAGCCATTTCCAATTGGCTCCCATACCTTTCTCTATGGTATAGAATGGGCCGCCCAGAACATGACCGTCCTTAGGATCCACCTCGCGGTACTTGATTGCAAGCATACACTCGGCATACTTGGTAGCTGTACCCAGGATAGCCGCAAACCACATCCAGAACAGGGCGCCGGGGCCGCCTGCCGCAATAGCGGTTGCAACACCTACGATGTTTCCTGTACCTATGGTTGCCGAAAGGGCAGTACACAATGCTGCAAATCCTGTAAGCTCGCCATGGCCGCTCACTTTCTTGCTGAAGATAGACTTGAAAGCAAGCTTGCTCTTGGTAAACTGAATTCCGCGGCAGGCAATGGTCATAAGAAGACCGGTTGCCAGAATCAGGACAATGGTAGGAATTCCCCATACCACGTCATCAATCGCATTTAAAAAAGCATCTAATCCGTTCACTTTTTTCTCCCTTTAATGTTTATCGAGCTCCTTCAACAGAGCATCAAGTTTATTTCCATAATTCTTATCCATGGCCCAGGTTCCTGCCAGCTTCCATATTGTGGGAGCCTTTCCTCTGGGCTGCACATACTTGTAGCGGGGATCCACCAGCTTGTTCCTCAGCTTCTTATCCTTGGTCGCAAAGGCATGAAGGTGCTGTATATGGGCCCGCACACCGATCGCCTCGGAGGGGAACTTCTCGCCAGGGTTCTGCTTGTTCATGGCTCCAAGCCCGCAGAAGTTGTTGAAAGAAGGCTTCACCAGGCCGCCGAAACGGAGGAACCCTGTCTCAAGGCACATCTGCACAAAGGCGACATCGGAATTGATTCCCTCAAACCGTCCCTCAGTCACATAGTAGCCTGCCAGCCGCTTCACCTTGGCCTTGTCAGCCTTCGGATTATGGGCCAGAAAGAACTGCTCAAGCTCGTATGCATCCTTTATTCCTATTGCCGCAATATCCCTTGAGCATACCCCTGAGAAACTCTGTTTAGTGTTCTCATAGGTGGCGCAGGAGAAGAGGAGGCCTAAAAATAGGGTAAGCAGGCTGGCCGAGAGCAGTTTCCGCATTCTATCTTACAGCTGTCCGTTCTGGAGGAACTCCAGGGCGTTGCAGAACCGTATTCCAGACTCTGATGTACCGGTTGTCCTGTCCAGCGATATAAGGACTCTTGGATAGAAATCCCTTATCTGCCTGAACGGGCGTAGCCTTCTGTTGAGCACTTTATCTTCCTTGACAAAGGCCTCCACCTGGATGTACCAGGTCTGGCCCCCCTTGGAGGCGACAAAGTCTATGGTGTTGTTTCCCACCTTGCCCACGCATACATCATACTGCTGCCGCTTGAGCTCCAGGAACACCAGGTTCCTGAGGATAGGGTTCATCTCAGGCTTCTTGGTCAGCATGTTGCTTAAGCCCATATCTGCCACATAGAAGGTAGGAAGGCTCTTGAGGGCTTCCCGTGCCTTGATGTCGTACCTTCCGACACGGAAGATAAGGCCGCATTCCTCCATGAACTGGAGGTAATTCTCGGCTGTAGGCTGGGTAGTCTTGAAACCCTGTTCTGTAAGGGTGTCAGCCAGCTTCTTTGATGAGCAGGAGATACCTGTGTGGGTAAGCATATAGCTCATGGCCGCATCCAGAACTTTGATCTCCTTGATAGGGTGGATAGAGGCTATATCCTGCACGATGATAGTGTTATAAAGCCCCAGGAGGTACTGGTTGATGTTCCTTGAGTTCTTGAAAAGCTGCAGTGTGAATGGGATGTTGCCGTACCGGGCAAAGTCCATGAAGTGCTGCTCCGGGCTCTGCTCTGCCACCGCCTTAAGCATGCTCTGCTTCTGTGCCTCCATATATTCAGCAAAGGAATAGGGGAGCATAGGGATCACCTGGAAGGCAGAGAGTCCCTCTGTAAGGGCAGTCCGGTTGGAACCGGAGATGTAGAGGTCGGCGTTTCCCCTCGCAAGGAGCGATGCAAGCACCTTCTGGAAGCCGCTGCACCTGTAGGCATCGTCGATGAAGATATAGTTCATGACCCCGTCCTGAAGCCTTTCTACTATATAATCCTCTAAGCTTTTGGCATCCAGGAGCTTGGCATAGGCACTCTCGTCCAGATGGACAAATGTTATGCGGTTCTCTTGGATTCCCTTCTGGAGGAGCACCTTCTGGAACAGCTCCAGAACCACTGATTTACCGCATCCGCGGATGCCGGTAACCACCTTGATAACAGGCTTGTCCATATAGCGGGCAAGTTCTTTCAAGTATTGAATTCTTCCAATCATATCTGCATTATAATTTAAAAATTTCAGAAAATCAAGAACTTTTTAAAATAAACTTCGATAAATTTTCAGATTTATTAAAAGTGGACTTTGAATGTCATTGTGAACAAAGAAACGCTATTTTCTATTGCAATTATATATAAATCATTATAAAATAAAGTTATGGAAAATAATGAATTAAACCAGGGACAGCTCCAGGTGCAGACTATCCGCGAGGTGTTCCACTACCTGCATCAGTTCAAGGGCAAATGCTTTGTCATCAAGATTGACTGCGACATAATCGACAACCCCCAGTTCCCTCTCCTTATAAGGGATGTGGTGAAACTGCGCGAGGCCGGCATCCGGATTGTGCTTGTGCCGGGAGCCAAAGAGCGGATCGACGAGGTCCTCTCCGACTACGGCATAAAGTATGAGTGGATTGACGGCTTGCGTGTCACAGGGCCGGATGCCATTCCTTTTGTGGAGATGGCAGCCTTTGATGTGGCAAACCGGATAATGACAAGCCTCTCTGCCTATGAGTGCCCGGCCGTAATAGGCAACTGGGTGCGGGCCCGGGGCGTCGGAGTGGTGGATGGCACCGACTACCAGCACACCGGCTATGCAGAGCGCATCCTGACTAAGGAGCTCCTGAAGATCCTGGACGACGGCTTTATTCCTATTCTTCCATGCGTAGGGTGGAGCTCCATCGGGCGCCCCTACAACCTCCTCTCCGACGACCTGGCTGTGGTGACTGCATCGCGTCTTGGTGCTGACAAGCTCTTTTTCATAACATCCCGGCCCGCCTTTATGGCAGCCGACTATAAGCTTCCGGCCGGAGCCGTGGTTGCCACCACCGGCCGCATAAGCAACCTGAGCTTGCTTGATGTCCAGCAGTTCTTCAAGGATAACGAGATGAAGGAGGAGCTCAACCTGCTGGACAAGGCACGCCGTGCGTGCGAGGCCGGTGTCTCCCGTGTCCACATACTGGACGGCTGCAGCGACGGAGTCCTCCTGCGGGAGATCTTCTCCAATCTGGGCTCCGGCACCATGGTCTACTCAAACCAGTACAGCGGTATCCGCTCCATGCGCTACGACGAGGTGAGCGAGGTTCTCCGTGTCATGAAGCCTTTTGTGGACAAGAATATCCTTCTGCCGCGCACCGAGGATATGATAGAGGAATCACTCAACGACTTCATCGTGTTCGAGATAGACGGGGCAGTCCATGCCTCATGCGCCCTCCATGTCTACCCAGAGGGGATCGGCGAGATTGCCGCTGTAGCTGTGGATTCTGCATATTCCCACCTTGGCGTGGGTCCCAAGATGATAGAGTTCCTGTGCGAGCGGGCCAAGAAGATGGGGCTTAAGAAGATCTTTGTCCTCACAACCCGCTCCTCCGACTGGTTCATGGGAATGGGCTTCGAGGAAGGTGTTGTCTCCGACCTGCCCGAGAAAAAGAGGACTGCATACAATTATTCAAGGAACAGCCGTATCTTTATAAAAACTATTTAATAGCGCCTTATGAACATAGTTGTGAAGCTGAAAGAGACCTGTATCTCAGTTGTGCCTATCATCGTAATAGTCCTTCTTCTCAACTTTACAATAGCTCCGGTGGGTTCTGCCACCCTGGTGCGGTTTCTGGCCGGCTCCCTTCTGGTCATAGCAGGTCTTACCCTGTTTCTGGTGGGTGCCGACCTGGGTATAAGCCCGATAGGGCAGAAGGCGGGAGCCGCCCTTACTGCAAAGCGTAAGCTCCTGCTTTTAATAGGTGCCGCCTTTGCCATAGGTTTCTTCATTACTATTGCAGAGCCCGATGTCCAGGTGCTGGCCACCCAGGTGGTGGGGGTGAATCCGGCAGTGCCCAAGATGCCCCTTATACTGATGATTGCCATCGGTGTGGGCTTCTTTGTGGTGGTGGGGCTCCTCCGTATAGTGTTCAACCTCTCATACCGCTGGCTTCTGATTATCTCTTATGGTATTGTCTTCCTTTGTGCCCGTATAACAGACCCAGCCTTTATGGCTGTGGGCTTCGATGCCGGGGGAGCCACCACCGGGCCTATGACAGTACCTTTCATTATAGCCCTGGGTGTGGGTGTGGCCTCGTCCAAAGGTGGCGCCGCAACCCGTGACTCCAGCTTCGGCCTTACAGGAATAGCCTCCATAGGGCCTATCCTGGCAGTGCTTCTTCTGGGAATTATGACCAGTGGTTCAGCCTCTGGTGCAGAGGCAGGCTCCCAGGTGGAGTTCAACGGTTTCATCGCAGTAATGCCCGAGGTGGCCAAGGAGATTCTCTCCTCGCTGCTCCCTATGGCAGTTATGTTCATCATATTCCAGCTTACCCTTATCCACATGCCTCCGTATCAGGTGCGGAGGATGGTGACAGGTCTTATCTACACCTATATCGGCCTGGTCCTCTTCATGACAGGGGTGCAGGGGGGCTTTATGATGGTGGGAAGCACTATCGGGGCAGTTGTAGGTGGCCTCTCTTACCGCTGGATCCTTATTCCAATCGGACTGGTGCTGGGCGCGGTGGTGGTGTGTGCAGAGCCTGCGGTGTGGGTTCTGAACGAGCAGATAGAGGAGATCTCCGGAGGTCATATCAAAAAGCGTTTTATGCTTATCTCGCTTTCTGTGGGAATAGCTCTGGCTATCGGCCTCTCCATGTACCGGGTCCTCTCTGGGGCCAGCCTGTGGCAATTCATCATTCCCGGCTACGCCTTGGCAGTGGTCCTCACATTCTTCACTCCCAAGCTTTTCACCGCTATAGCCTTTGACTCGGGCGGAGTAGCGTCGGGACCCATGACCTCGACTTTTATATTGTCATTTACACTGGGGGCTTCCAATGCAGTAGGGGGAAATCCTGTCCTCGATGCCTTTGGAGTCATTGCCATGGTTGCCATGACACCTCTCATAACTATTCAGATTCTGGGCCTTGTGTTCAGTATGAAGGAGAAGCAGTATGGAAAATAAGATGATCTATGCCCTTGTGGGGCGCAATTCCGGAGAGCTGCTTGTGAATGCGGCTAAGGGGGCTGGTGCCCGTGGCGGCACTATAATTCCCTGCCGATCGATCTCTGACAACGCTGTGCTTCAGTTCTTCGGCCTGGGGGAGAGCGACCAGGATGCGGTGATAATTGTCACCGAGGGAGAGAAGCTCAAGCCTATCCTGGATGCAATGCAGAATGCTGCGCATGAGGATAAGAGGCTTTGCGGCTTTGCGGCTGTAACAGGGGTAAGCTCTGTAATGAAGTTTATGGCAGAAAACAACAGGATGGAATATTATAAGACAGGAGAACAGGAAATGGATAGAAAGACTTCTCATGAGATGATTTTTGTGATTGTGAACTCAGGCTTTGCAGACGATGTGATGGCTGCAGCCCGGAAGGCAGGTGCCCACGGAGGCACTGTGCTGAATGCCCGGGGCACAGGAAAGCAGGAGGATGTGAAGTTCTTCGGCATAACTATTGTGCCAGAGAAGGAGATTCTCATGATCATAGCCGAGAAGGAGAAGTCGGCCGCCATTCTGGAAGCAGTCAGGGCTTTGGACTGCTTTGCGACTCCTGGAAGCGGCATTGTTTTCAGCTCAGATGTTGACAACTTCACCATATTGGGGAAAAAATAATGGCAGGTGCTATGGAAAACAGTTTTAAAAAAGTTCTTATAGTTTGTAATTACAACAAAGAAGGGGCAGGACGTATCGCGGTTGATATGGAGAAGTACCTGATGGAGAGGGGCTATTCTGTCACTGTGATCCGCAACAGCCAGCTGGACCACTACAGGGTGGGGAGCCAGTTCTCCCTTCTTGTCACCCTTGGTGGAGACGGTGCTGTGCTTGCCGCCGCAAGGAAGGCTGCTCCGTTCGATATCCCGATTCTTGCCATCAACTTCGGAACCATAGGCTTTATGACCGAGGTGGAGCGGGACCAGTGGGAGAGCGCTCTGGAAAACTTTGTGAACGGCACATATATCTGCCGCGAGCACACTATGCTGGATGTCTCTGTGATCCGTGGCGGCGAGACTGTGGCTCATGGCCTTGTGCTCAACGAAGGGGTCATCAACTGCCCAGACTCAAGGACTGTCCGTATGGCTGTGGATATAGATGATGAGCGGCTTGGACGCTATATGGCAGACGGCCTAATTGTCTCGACCACCACAGGCTCCACTGCCTATTCATCGGCTGCCGGCGGTCCGATTGTATATCCTGATATGAACACCACAATCCTTACCCCGATATGCCCATATTCGTTTATTGTGCGGCCTATAGTTGTGTCGCCGGAGAAAAAGATAACTGTGACCCTGGAGCCACGGAACAGCAATATAATCCTGGCCTTGGACGGTCAGACCACCATATCGATCAGGAACACCGATAAGATCGTGTTCGAGAAGAGTGTATGCAAGGCCAAGGTAATAACTCTGCCCGGCAGCGACAAGCGGTTCTTCTTCAAGTTCAGGGAGCGGATGAGTCTCCACGGAGCTGACTGATGATTGATGAGATAGCCCTCAGGAACTTTGCGCTGGTGGAGGAATGCACCATCAGCTTCACCGAAGGGCTCAATATACTCTCCGGCGAGACCGGAGCAGGAAAATCTATTATTGCCTCATCCATCGCCATGCTGTGCGGCTGTAAGGCCGATGCCAAGATGGTGCGGACCGGTACCGACGAATGCCAGATAACCGGCCGTTTCTTCACCCAGAACCCAGAGGTGCTTGCATGGCTTAAAGAGCATGATATAACAGATGATGACGGCTCTGTCCTGGTAAAGCGCACCCTGCGTAAGAACGGCCGGGGCTCCATCTCTATCCAGAAGACAGGCATAACAAGGGATGAGCTTCAGGAGTTTGCCTCCCTAATGCTGGATATCCACGGCCAGCACGAGCAGTATACCCTGGTTAACCAGGCCAATCAGATGCGCCTTTTAGACAGCGGTGCAGGACTTGAGAAAGAGCTTTCTGAGCTTAAGACACAGTATGGCCGGCTTCTTGTCTGCAGGCGCTCCATAGAGGAGCTTGAGAAATCTGCGGCAGACAGGGAGCGGGAGCTTGAGCTTTTAGCCTTTGCAATGGATGAGATCTCAAGGGCAGACCTCAGAGAGGGGGAGGAAGAGGAGCTTGATAACCGTATAAGAGTACTGAACAGCCACGACAAGCTCTCCCATCTCATGGAGGAGGCCTCTTCCTTCCTCTCCGGAGGCGGAAGCGCGGTGCAGGCCCTTAAGCAGGCAAGAAGCGCTGCGGAGCAGGGGGCAAAGATAGACCAGTCCCTTGAGGAGCTTTCCAGGCGGCTTGATGAATCCTACTACGAGGTTGAGGATATAGCCCAGAGCCTCAAGGAATACCTGGCCCACGATGCCTACGATCCCGATGAGCTTGAGCGGTGCCAGGAGCGGCTTTTCCTTATCCGGCGCCTCAAGAAGAAATATGGCCCGACTGTAGAGGCTGTGATTGCCTATGGCGAAGAGGCTAGGAAAAACTATAACCAGCTCTCCGATTTCAGTGGCAGCCGTGAGGCTCTTCTTAAAGAAGAGAAAGAGCTTGAGCAAAAGGTGATGTCCATTGCTATGGGTGTCTCCAAAGCCCGTAAAAAGGCGGCTGGTAGCCTTGAGAAGGAGATTGAGGCTATCCTCAAGGAACTGGGGATGCCCAAGGCAGTGTTCCATATTGCGGTGGAGGAGGCAGAGCTCTCATCCACAGGCATAGATACTGTGAACTTCATGATATCTCCTAACAAAGGGGAGCCTTTAAGGCCTATAAGCAGCGCAGTATCGGGGGGCGAACTCTCAAGGATCATGCTGGCAGTCAAGAGCGCATTCGCAAGCTCAGACCCGGTGGAGACTATCCTGTTCGACGAGATTGATTCCGGCATAGGAGGGGAGGTTGCTGTCCAGCTTGGGCACTATCTCTCAAAGCTCTCTGCAGGGAAGCAGGTGCTCTGCATAACCCATCTGGCCACAATTGCAGTGAATGCCGACAACCATATACTGGTGTCAAAGCGTGTGGATGGAGAGAGGACCTGCACCGAGGCAGTTCAGATCTCTGGAAAAGAGCGTGTCGCAGAGATAGCCCGTATGCTCTCCGGAAAGCGTGATTCCATATCACTTGAGCATGCTCAGTCGCTGCTTGCAAAGAAGATGGGATCCTGAGACTCAAGCTTATTCATTAGGTTTTTCGCAAAGGTGCGGATGTACCACTCAATATTCTTTTTATAAAGCCCCAGTGTAAAGAACCGTGCCGCAATTCCCCGCAGCCTGCACCGGCCTGTATAGTAGATTGTGGCAGTATTGCCCTGATAATCGATTGATATAGTGTAGCTCAGGGTATCTATTATTTTTGTTATTCTGCTTTCATGGACCACATCCAGCCTGATCCCCTCTGTTCCATCCCCTGAAGGGTTTACTGTGAACATGACGGAGTAGTCCCTGTTCTTCATAAACCATATATTGAGGGCAAAGTAGACCCGGAACATACTCTGGTCCTCAAGATATTTCATGCTGTTCAGAGTGCAGGTAAGCTTCTTTGCCTCGGGGTCATCTCTTGTAAGGCCGTCTAAAAGCCAGTTCTCGTAATCTGCATAATTCCATAGGACAGCATCTATTTTCTCTTTTGATGCGGAGAGTGATATCTGACCATAGGTGCTGTATCCCTCTTCCCTGGAGTAGGTTGTTACCGGATCCGATATCTCATCGGCTGCCAAAAGCGAAGGTGCGGCAAAGAAGGCAAGCAGAAGGGTCAGCAGCAGAAAGTTCAATTTTGTTTGTCTATACATCTTCAGCCCAGCTTGATAAGGATAAGTCCTATGGTTATGAGTATTATACCGATGATTTTCTGCCTGGTGGGCTTCTCCTTGAGCACCACAAAGCCCAGTATGGAGGCGATTATGACAGAACATTCACGCAGCGCAACAATGTAGCTGGCGTGGTCTGACAGGCTGAAGGCAAACATTATGATCAGATATGTTCCTTGGGATCCTAATCCAATCAGAGGAGCATAAGGAAGATTTGATTTGTTTTCTCTTATTGTTTTGAAAAAACCTTTTTTGAATGTGAATGGATATACAAAAAGGAATGAGGTAATACTCATAACGTTAAGGTAAACTACTGGGTGGTTTAATCCAGCTCCCCTGCTGTCTGCAAGAGAATATCCAGCTGTAGCTATACCAGTAATTAATGCAAAGAGACAACATTTAATACCTTCATTGGTCATGGAGTTTGAAAAGCCTACTGACATGATGCCTGATACGATAAGGATAATACCGATCCATCCTATGCCGGAAACATAATCATGAAGAACAAACACAGCAACAAGTGCAGTTAAAGCTACGCCAGTACCTCTGGCAATAGGGTAAGCTGCTGATATATCTCCAAATCGATAGGAGTTAAATAATGTCATATAGTAAAAACAATGGAATGTGGCAGAGATAAGGATAGGAATAATGCCATGATAATTGAAACCGTCTCTCCATATAATCATTATAGAGAAAGGAATCAAAAGCAAATTTATAAATACACAGCCCAGCCAGAACGTGGGCAAGTTACCGGAGATTTTTTTTGATAAAAAATTCCAGCTGGCGTGTGTTGTAGCAGCTAAAATAACAAGAAAAAAAACCGATGTACTCATGCTGGATATATTTTAATACTCCCAAAACATGTTGTCAATTTCAGTTATCCGCCCAGCTTTATCAGAACCAATCCTATGGTTATCATGATAATGCCTATAATTTTCTGCTTAGTAGGTTTTTCCTTAAGTACTACAAAACCCAGTATAGAGGCGATAATAACAGAACATTCTCTCAGTGCCACAATGTAACTGGCATGGTTTGAAAGGCTGAATGCATATAAAATAAGAATATATGTCAGTTGGGTACCTAGTCCTATTAGAGGTGCATAGCAAAGGTTGTTGCTGTTCTCCTGAATTGTCCGTAGGAAACCGTTTTTAAAGGTAATAGGGTAGATTAAAAGAAGCGATGTGATATTCATCATATTTAGACATATAACCGGGTGATTCAAACCAGCTCCTCTGCTGTCAGCTAGAGAATAAGCTGCAATAGTAATACCCGTGAGAAATGCAAAAAAGCAACTGTTTATATCTTCCTTTGTCATGGTTTTGGAAAGGCCCACAATTATAGTACCAAAGACTATCAGCAGGATTCCAGACCAACCAACAATTGAAACGTAATCATGGAGTATAAATACAGCAATAAGGGCTGTAACGGCTACACCTGTGCCACGAGAGATAGGATAAGCAACAGAAATATTACCAAACTTATAAGAACAGGATAAGGTTATGTAATAAAAACTATGAAAAACAGCAGATAGAAGTATAGGTATTGCACCTATATAGTTAAAACCATTTTTGATTATTACTAGAATTGAAAAAGGGAGCATAAGCAGATTGATACACATGATACCTAGCCATAAAGTTGGCAAGTTTCCTGAGCTTTTTTTTGAGAAAAAGTTCCAACTGGCGTGAGTTATAGCAGCCATAAGAACTAACAAAAAAATCAAAGTACTCATGCTATAAATATTATAATAGCCCTAATTATTGTTGTCAATTTTCTGTTATTGAAATACTGCATTTTGCATATGAGTGTTATAGAAGCATAGGGTGTTGTGTTGTGCATTAAAAGAACATTTTTGGGTCATTAATTACTATTATTACTTGATTATTTTTAAAATTAATAATATTATTAATTTTAGAGAGCGATAATGAAAAGAAAAAAAGTTACAATGAATGATGTATCTAGGTTGGCGAACGTATCTCAGTCAACCGTGTCAATGATACTAGGCAAAAAGCGTGATTTATCACTATTCCCGCAATCTACAGTTAATAAAGTAATAGAAGCCGCCCAGCAACTTAATTATAGACCAAAAGAATCTATCATTAAACAACCTAATAATAAACCAGATAATAAAACAATATTAGTAGTTGCAGTTAAAATGACCCGTCAGGATTATTCTGGAATGTTGCAGGCCATAGAAATTGATGCTTTTGAAAATGGTTATAATGTCCTTACTTGTAATACATATCATAATCCGTCAATTGAGGAACGTTATCTTCAGTTTGCTGTTGAAGAGAAATTTAGTGGGATTATTTATATTTATCCACCTGATAACCTGCCTGCTTTTAATGAAGTAAAAGATAAGATACCAATTATTACTATCTGTGATTCAAATACTAATTTTAATGCAGATATAGTTGAAATAAACAATTATCAGATTGGTATTATCTCTGTCCGGCATCTGCTTGATCTTGGGCATAAGCATGTTGCTTTCCTAACTTATCCTATCAATGAGACTTTATCTCGGATTGGAAGATTTGAAGGAATAAAGGCTGAATTGGCAAAAGATAATTTACTGGAAAACTTGACAGTTTGTGTAAAAAATACTCCATCAAATGAGATCTTAGGAAATAATGACTATGAATTTCATGCTGGAGAAGAGTTGGCAAACGATAAATGTCTTCTTGAGAATAATGTGACCGGTATTATATGTGTCAATGATATGCTTGCCTTAGGAGTAATGAGTCAGCTTTTGAAAAGTGGGCATAAAATTCCAAGAGATTTTTCTGTAATTGGCTTTGGGAATCTGTTCTTCGATAATTATCTTTCTGTCCCCCTTACAACAGTAGATCCATATATGACACTTGCAGCCCATTCAGCATTTGAAATATTGATGCATAAAATTAAAATATTCAGTTCCGATAATAATCTGCAGAATTTAGCTGTAAAATTCAAGACAGAGTGTACTCCAAAGCTTATTATCAGGAAATCAACTGGCCCAATTAGGATCAACAATTGAAAATAGTAGCTTTGGGAGACAGTCTGACATATGGATATGGAGTTGACCGACAAAAGGCCTGGCCATCACTTGTTGCCTCATTTTTAGGCTTTGATTTAATAAATAAGGGAATCAATGGCGATACAGTATTAGGAATGCTTTCACGGTTTGAAAAAGATGTTATAAAAGAGCATCCTGATATTCTGATAATAACAGGTGGAACCAATGATATTATTTTTTCATCTTCCCTGACTGCCACGAAATTGGGTATAGTTTCTATCGTATATCAGACATTGGCGCATAGAATTATCCCTATTGTAGGGTTGCCGCTTCCTGTCCATCCTGCTTCTGTCCCTGAAATCTGGTCTGAAAAAATAGATTTTAATATGGTATCAGCTAAGGTTGAAGAATATGTACAGTGGTTACAAGATGCTTCTTCCATCATGGGGAATAGAGTAATAGATTTTTATCATCTTTTTTATGAAGATGCTGTTTCAGCAGGTAAACTCTTCATTGATGGTCTGCATCCAACCGAAGAAGGGCATAAACTGATGGCCGATGTCGTTATCCGCAAAATGAGTGAATATGAATTATATTGAGACCGGTTCAACTGATCCTACATTTAATTTAGCCGCTGAACAGTTTGTATTTGAGAATCTGGACAAAAACCAGGAATATTTTATGCTCTGGCAGAATGATAAATCTATAATTATAGGGAAGAATCAGAATACATTTTTTGAGATTAATCATAATTTTGTTATGAAAAATGGAATACAGGTTGTCAGAAGATTGTCTGGTGGTGGTGCTGTTTATCACGATCTGGGCAATTTGAATTTTACTTATGTGGTTAATGATAATAATTTCAACATCATCAATCTGCATTATTTCTGTGAGCCTATTTTAAATGTGTTGCGTAAAATAGGAATTAATGCTGAAATCAGCAGCAGAAACGATATAACAATTCAAGGAAAGAAAATCTCAGGAAATGCACAGTATAAACGGGACGGACGGGTAATGCACCATGGAACAATAATGTTTGATGTAAACATTGAGAATCTGGTTAAAGCTCTAGCTGGCTCGGAAGTGAAAAACATATCAAAGGGAATAAAATCTGTAAAAAGTCGTGTTGCGAACATCAAGGAATATCTTTCTGAAGATATCGAAATTAATACTTTTAAATATATGCTTCTCAATAACCTATTTCCTCAGGGAATACCACAATACATCTTTTCCGACAAAGATATAAAAAGTATCAAAGAACTTCAGAGAACCCGATATGCTACTTATGGATGGAATTATGGTTCACCATTGAGTGATGCCATAACTTATAAAAGGGGAAAAATAAACGGATGTGGAACAATAGAGGCAGCCTTGCTTGTTGAAAACAACATTATTACTTTCATAAAGTTTTATGGTGATTTTTTTGGTAATAATGATGTGGACGAGCTTTCTGCCTTACTAACAGGTCATAGATATAATTATGATGAGATATTATCTGTATTACAGAAGTATCCCCTGGAATGTTATTTCCATAATATTTCTTCAGCGCTGGAACTTGCTGATATTTTGTTTAAATAATGATTAAGTGAGTGTGTGAAAGTTTTCTGTAAATGAGATATCCTAATATAATAGACGTGTTGTATGGCGGTAAGATTACCGTTGTTCAACTCGTTTGGGCTATGCAGAATCCCGTTGATTTCGTCAAGAATTATGATAAAATTGGTACATACTTATATTGGAAGTTAATTTGACATCGGCATGCTAAGACAAAGATAGAGTTTTTATAATCTCTGTCTTTTTTTTTACGAATACATTGACAAGTATCTATGCGTATGCTATTATTAATACATAGATAAATATCAATGTGAGGTGGGCGCTATGGTTAAAATAGACGAAGTATTAATATGTAAAGCTCTTGGTGATCCGAATAGACTAGAAATCGTTAAGATGCTTTCTGATCAGGAGAAATGCGGATGCAAGCTTCTTGAAAAGTTTGATATAACGCAGCCCACTCTTTCTCACCATATGAAGATCCTGGTGGATTCCGGCCTGATAAACGACAGAAAAGAAGGCAAATGGCATTATTATTCAATAAACACAGACATCATGAAGGAATTCTGCAGTTTTATAAAAACACTATGTAATGACACTTTAGGTAACTGCTGTAAGGGAGAATCGTGATGTGGGATTTTATTCAGACACAGATTCTGGGGATTAAGTGGCTGAACACATTGATCGGCCGGCTTCTGTCAGCCTTAGGATTGGATATAGAAAGCAGGCTCGGTGGTAGCATACAGTTTTTTATCTATGATGTGATAAAGATCACGATTCTTCTCTGTTTACTGGTCTTTGTTATCTCATATATCCAAAGTTTTTTCCCGCGGGAGCGTAGTAGGAAGATTATTGGCAGATTTCATGGAATCGGAGCGAATATCGTAGGAGCGTTACTTGGAGTCATGACACCGTTCTGCTCTTGCTCATCCATTCCGATTTTCATGGGTTTTACCAGTGCAGGGCTTCCTTTGGGGGTGACATTTTCATTCCTTATATCATCCCCTATGGTAGATCTGGGAAGCTTGGTGCTGCTGATGAGTATCTTCGGAGCGAAGATAGCAATCGTTTATGTGATGCTTGGACTAGTGATTGCAGTCATTGGCGGTACAGTGATCGAGAAGCTGCATATGGAGGACCAGATTGCAGACTTTATACGAAACAGCCACAACAGTGTGGATATTGAAGCACCAGATTTGACTGTTGAGGACAGACTGGTTTATTCTAAGGATCAGGTGGTCTCAACTTTAAAGAAGGTGTTTCTGTATATTCTGATTGGTGTTGGTATCGGAGCCTTGATCCACAACTGGATTCCGGAGGGCTGGATACATATTGTGCTTGGGAGCAGGAATCCATTTGGTGTGATCTTGGCTACTGTTATTGGGGTTCCGATGTATGCTAGTATTTTCGGAACGATCCCGGTGGCAGAGGCACTTCTGGCAAAAGGAGCGCTTCTGGGAACGATCCTTAGCTTTATGATGGCGGTGACGACACTAAGCCTACCATCTCTCATCATGCTTAGGAAAGCTATCAAGCCAAAGCTGTTAGGAATATTTATAGCCATCTGCACAGTGGGCATTATAATTGTCGGATATGGTTTTAATGTATTTCAAAATCTATTTATCTAAAGGAGGATATTAACATGAATATTAAGGTATTAGGTGGATGCTGCAAAAGTTGCAAGGAGCTTCTTGCCTCCGCAAAAGAAGCAGCAGCTGTAAAAGGAATTGATGCTGAGATAGAGTATATCACAGACATGGAAAAAATCATGGGTTTTGGAGTGATGAGTATGCCGGCTCTTATTATCGATGGAAAAGTGGTCTCGGCAGGAAAGGTTCTTAAAGTTAAAGAAATTGAGAAGTTTCTACAGTAAACATATTAGATGAACGTTCTTTATTCCAGAAAATAATCGTACAAAGGAGCTTCAGCCCGAGCAGGACTGAAGCTTTATTTTTAATACTGGAAGTCTTCCTTCATACTTGATTTGAAGTTCACCATAGTCCCCCAGTTTCTGAATGGCATAGCCAACTTTTAGTAGCTTCAAATGTCGAAAGATAAAGTAACTTCAGAAGTGCTTAGTCACTAGGAAAAACACTTCTCTGACGATTCATTTTACAATATGTAGTATGAAGACTCTCAATGGTATTGGTAGTGTAAATGACTGTTCAAACCTTAGCGGAGAATTTAAAAAATGGACAGAGGGTATCCCAGTTGTCATATCGGCATTTTATGGCACGAGGTATTTCTTTTCCAATTGCTCTGTTTCGTTATCCAGAGCCTTTAAACCTGGAGCATTAGATCTTTTTCAAAGGCCTCCTTATATAATTATATTTTGCCTAAGAAACTTCACCCATACATAATTATTTTATTTTTAAAGATTTTTTTTCACAGATTCGATTATGGTGTCAGAAGAATCTTGAGACCCTTTTTCGTCTCAAAATCATCAAATCACTTTTCCCAGTCATCAATTTTATAAATAGAACTGATCAATGGCTTTAAGTTGATTTTACCTTCCTTGACAAGCTGGAGACTTTTTACCCAACCTGTATATGAATGGCTCATCGATCCGCAGATCTTTATCTCCTTAAGTACAATTGGATCTGGATTGAACTGTATTTCTCTGCCAAATAATCCTATCTGAGTATATTGACCGCGTTTTTTTAGTAGATCCAGCCCTGATTCAACAGACTTGAGAGATCCTGAACATTCAAGGAAAACATCAACACCATATTCGTTAGATAAGTTCATGACAACTTTCTTCAAATCTTCTTTTGTAACATCAACTGTTGTTTTTACACCGAACTTTTTTGCAACTTCAAAGCGTTCTGTATCATGAGATGTCCCTGCTAGGATGACCCTTCCTCCGGCAGCCAAAGCAAGTTGAGATGCAAGCAATCCCATTGGACCCGGTCCTGAAATCAGCACCAGA